>JBAZRI010000001.1:13655-294223 GCA_041662965.1 Patescibacteria group bacterium
AGCGGTCAAATGCTTGTATCTAACGGCAGCAGCGCTTTGCCGAATTTGGCGTCAGTTACTAATACGGATACGGGTTTAATCGTAACCGATACGTTAGTGGCCATAACAATTGACAATGATACGGATTTTCAAGTTAGTAATGGTGTAATGAGAATTCCGGCAACCATGAATTGGATGCCAGATTCTAGTTTGAGCATAAGTCGAGCGGCAATGGATACAATGGCTTTTAGCACCGATGGTGAGGTTATGAGATTAACTCCGAGTCGATCTGTCGGTATCGGCACGACTTCGCCTTACGCAAAACTTTCGGTCATGAATGCCTATGGCGAAAGCACGACTCCGTTGTTTACCATCGCTTCTTCCTCGACCGGAGTAGCCACTTCTACTTATTTAACGGTTTTGGCGAATGGCAATGTGGGGATTGGGACGGCGGATCCGGGGAGTTATAAATTAAATGTTGGTGGTACCACATATTTTGATGGTAATTCTTCTGTACATGGAAATTTAACAGTAAGTGCTCAAAATTTTCTGTATTTTAGCACTACAAAAACTGGCATATCAGGTAATGGCGCCAGTGATGATAGTGTTAATTACATGAATTTTATGGTTAATAACGCTACAAAGATGTATATAGCAAATACCGGCAACATCGGCATCGGCACAACCACCCCGGCCTGGAACCTGCAAATCGCATCTTCAACCAAAACCCAATTTGCTCTCTCGGATATGTCGGCCGCGGCTGACCAAAAACACTGGCTCTTATCTAGTATGGGCGGAAGTTTCTATATCTCTACTTCCTCCGACGCTCTAGCCACTTCAACCATCTCGGCTCTAACCATTAACTCCAACGGCTATATAGGCATCGCTACCACCTCGCCTTATAAGCAACTTTCGGTTAACGGCAACGCTTATGTCACCGGCACCATGCAAGTCGGTTCTTATACTTTGCCTAATACCGACGGTTCAACCGGCTATATTTTAAAGACCGACGGCTCGGGGGCGGTAAGCTGGCAGGCGGATAATTCCGGCGCGGCCGGCGGAGCCAGCGGCTGGACCTTTATCGCCAACGGCATCTACAACGCGACTTCCACCGATACGGTTATGATCGGCGGCTCAACTATTTCCAACGCGGCAAACTCCCTTGAAGTTACCGGCTCGTCTTATTTTTCCGGCAACGTCGGGATAGGCACGACCACGCCAAACTGGAATCTGCAAGTCGCGGGCACTCGGCCGTTCTTAACTCTTTCGGATATGAGCGCCGGGCTGGACGCCAAGCATTGGTTTATGTCTTCGCAAGGCGGCAATCTCTACATCGGCACTTCGTCGGACGACTTAACTTCAACTACGACTTATTTAACGGTAAGTTCTGCCGGCCAGACGACTATCGGCAATTCTGATTCGTCCGAAGCTATGCGCATTACTGCCGCCGGCAACGTCGGTATCGGCACGAGCTCTCCTTTAACCAAACTTTCCGTTCAAGGTACGGCCGGCCAGCCAATCTTAAATATCGCTTCTTCAACCGGTGCTTCCTTATTATATATAAATGAGTTTGGGAATGTGGGGATTGGGACGGCAAATCCGGGAAGTTATAAATTATATGTTAATGGGATAGGTTATTTTAACAGCAATATCTATGGTAGCTGGTTATATGGAGATAAATTTTTAGCTAACATAGGCTCTGCTGCATTACCAAGCTATTCACATAGTACAGATTCAGATACTGGAATGTTTTTACCTGATGGAAATATTATAGGTTTTTCTACTGGTAGCGCTGAGCGAATGAGAATCACTTCTTCCGGCAATGTCGGTATCGGTACGACTTCGCCATACTCTTTACTTTCTATTTCCAATTCGGTTAGCACGCCTGCTAATACGCCATTATTTACCATTGCTTCAACTACGGGCGGAACAGCAACATCTACTTTCATGACGGTTTTGGCCAATGGCAATGTCGGGATTGGGACGGCGAATCCGACGACAAAATTGGAAGTTAGCGGGGCAATAAGCGCAAGTTCCTATATCAATTCCAGTACTTTCGTCTCCGGAAATAGCGCCGTAGTTGCCGGTACATCTGGTATGTATTATTCAATATTAGCTTCAGGTAATTATGGTTTTGGCGCCGCAACTTCATTAGGAGCAAGACCTCTGACCTTGGCTTCTGGCAATGCCGCTACCTATACAGATGGTTATATTAATTTTAGTACAGCCGGGCTAGAAAGAATGAGAGTATCTTCAGACGGCAACGTCGGCATCGGCACAACCACTCCGGCCTGGAACCTGCAAATAGCTTCATCCACTAAAACTCAATTTGCTCTGTCTGATATGTCGGCGGCCGCTAACCAAAAGCATTGGGTTTTATCAAGTATGGGCGGGAGTCTATATATCGCTACCTCGTCCGACGCTTTAGCCACCTCAACTTTCACGGCTCTATCTATTAACTCTAACGGCTATATCGGAATCGGCACGACTTCGCCTTCTAAACTTCTCTCGGTTAATGGCAACGCTTATGTCACCGGCACCTTGCAAGTCGGGCCTTACACTTTACCTAATACGGACGGTTCTGACGGTCAAGTTCTAAAGACCAACGCGGCCGGAGTTTTAACCTGGTCGGCGGATAATTCAGCCGCTGGAGCTAGCGGAGTTGGCTGGGCCTCAAGCACGTTAGATACCACTTCCATCTATTTCACGGGTTCAGGTAAAGTCGGCATCGGCACAACCACGCCGAACAGTCTGTTTCATATCGCCGGCCCTACGCCGAAATTCACTTTATCCGATACTTCGGCCGGAGCGAATTTAAAGCATTGGTTTATGCAGTCGTCCGGCGGCTCGCTGTATTTCGCCACCACCTCCGACGCTTTAGTTGATTCCGGCACCAGGGCTTTAACCATAAATAGCTTAGGCTATGTCGGCATCGGCACTTCTTCGCCGCAAACCGCTTTGCATATCGGCACGGCCTCTTCAACCATGATTTCCCAATACGGCAACAGCTTAATGGTTTCCGGCGAATTAGAAGTAGCCGGCTCGGCTTATCTCGGCGCTATGGAATTTCCGACTGACGGCGGGGCTATCTCCTGGATTGATATGGCGGTTTCCGGCTCGGTGGCGACCGGCACGATTGAAAGCTATACGGCGCGGATCGGCGGCACGGATATTTTAACGGTTTACGCCGAAGCCGACGGCTATCTCGGCGGAGTTACTCCGTCTTCGTCCCGCGTCGGCATAGGCACGACTTCGCCGTTCGCCAGATTATCAATCGCCGGCGCCGGCACGGGCACGGGCTACGCTTTCGCGGTTTCGGATATCGCGAGCACCACCAGGTTCGTCATTCAGGATAACGGCTACGTCGGCATCGGCACGACTTCGCCCTCGCAAAAACTTTCCACCGACGGCTTAATGTATATCGGCGGCACCGGCACTTCCACCATTGAAAACAATCTGCACGTCAGGGGTAATCTGCAGGTCGGCCTGGGAACGATATACATTACCGGCTCCAATATTTATTCCTCGGACGGCTCCATTAACTTGTCGTCCGGCGCGGCCTCTTCAACTTTCGCCAACGGCTTAACAGTCGGCACGGATAAATTCATAGTTCAGCAGGGTTCGGGCTACGTCGGCGTAGGCACGACTTCGCCTTATCAAAAACTTTCGGTTGACGGCAACGCTTATATCAACGGCACTTTGCAGGTCGGCGCTTATACTTTACCGGCGACCGACGGCGCCAGCGGACAGGTTTTAAAAACTGACGCGGCCGGTAATTTAACCTGGTCGGCGGATAATACGGGCGGCGGCGGATTAACCGGCACGGTCGGGCAATTAGCTTATTTTTCCGGAACCGACACGGCGGCCGGCACTTCAACTTTATTTATTTCAACCGCGGGCAGAGTCGGCGCCGGCACGACCACTCCGACCGCTAAACTGGCGATCGCCGGAACCGCCGGAGTGGCCTCGGAACAATTATTTGACGTAGCTTCGTCCAGCGGCGCTTCGCTTTTCCATATTAATTCCGACGGCCGCATCGGCCTTAATACCGCCGATCCCATGGGCGTCATAGACGCGCAAATGTATGTTAGCAACGCGACTTCCACGGCTAATTTTAACGGCCTGTCATCGCCCTGGTTCGGCTTCGGCACTTATCAAAATTATCTTTTACAAACTGAAGTTTTAGCCACGACCTGGGCGGCCGTAAGCACCACCAGAACGGCTAATGACGCCGGCGATCCGCGGATGGGCGCGACCGGCGACCGGACCGGCTATGGCACGGCCGATACGGCTTATGTCAAACAGCAGATTATTAATTCAACTCAAGGGCCGTGGACTTTTTCGGTCTGGCTAAGGTCGGGCGATTTTACTAACGCTACTTCCTGCGCCATTGCTTTTGATTTTGGCACGGGCACGGCGACCACCACTATTACCAAAAATATTACGGTGGGAAAAGAATGGCAAAGATATTCCGTTTCCGGCGTGGCTACAACCACCCACTCTTGGAAAAATGTCTATGTTATTAACGGCCGGAACAATATCGGAGTCTGGGGGGCGCAATTTGAACCTAGTATTTTCGCCAGCCAGTATTCAAACGCCCAAACCACCAGCGCTTCAGCGGCTACGCCGTACTCAACAGCGCATATTAATAGCGCTTTAAATATTTCCGGAGCCATAACCGGCGGCAGTTCACTGACTATTAGCGGCGCGATTGCGAGCGTTACCACGCTCGGCCTGTCGGGAATTTTAACTCAAAGTAAAACCGCCTTAGCAAGTTCTACCGCGGTTGTGGCCGACGGCGTTGTTCTTTGGAATACCACGGCCGCGACCAGCGTTTTAGACGCCCAATGGTCGCCGCGTCTGCGCTTAATCGGCAATGTCTGGGATACGGGAGCCAGCCTTACTAGGTCAACTCACTGGATGATGCAGAACCAGACCTATACGGGCAACCCGGGAATTTCCAATCTGGCTTTCCAGTACGCCTATAACGGCACGGCCACTTCAACGCCTTTGGTTTTATCTTCTACCGGCAATATCGGCATGGGCACTTCTTCGCCCGAATACGGCTTAGACGTTTACGGCTCGGCGGCTTTCGGCCTTGGCTCGGAAGTCATGCGCATTGATTCTACCGGCAACGTGGGCATCGGCACCTCTTCGCCGTTCGCCAGATTGTCAGTCGCCGGCAACGGTTCGGGCCTAGGCTACGCTTTCGCGGTTTCGGATATCGCGAGCACCACGAGATTCGTTATCCAGGATAACGGCAACGTGGGCATCGGCACGACTTCGCCTTATGCTAAACTATCGCTCGTCGGTTCGGCTACTGATGATTCTGATATTTTCGCTGTTTCCACTTCTTCTTCAGGCGCCATCTTCCGCGTCACCGGCTACGGCAATGTTTTAGCCGACGGCACGATTACCGGCGGCGGAGCCGATTATGCCGAATATTTCCGCACTTTAGATAGCGATTTAATGCCCGGCGAAACCGTTTGCGTTGACCTCTTAGAAAATAACGCGGTTAAAAGATGCGAGCGCGGGCATGACAATAACGCCATGGGCATAGTTTCCACCAAGCCGTCAATCGTTGGTAATAATTCCAGCCAAGTTAAAGAAGATCCGGCGAGTTATGTCATAGTCGGCATGCTGGGGCAGGTTGACGCTTTCGCTTCGGCGGAAAACGGCGCGATTAATATCGGCGATTCCCTGACCTCGGCGTCAAGCACGCCCGGCTACGCTATGCGCGCCGACGGCGGCGACTCAACCATCGGCGTGGCTTTAGAGCCGTTAAATAGCGGCACGGGCAAAATTAAAGTTTTGATTTCGCGCCGCAATAAATCTCTGGCCGTAGAAGAAGTTGAAGCTCTAGTAGTAGAGCGCATCGCGGGCATGGAAATAGAAGACGAAGTGCAATTAATGATAAAACAGGCGGTTGATAATTTAGATTTAGATCCGAAAATCGCGGCCATAGCAGAGGAAGAAGCCAACAGATTAGACGCGGTTTTAACCGTCAGGCTTGATGATACTAACGGTTTAATCGCTGATTTAAGAACGCAGACGCTAGACAGCATTATGGAATTAAATACTCAAATAGCTGGAATAAATAATGAGATTCTATCGCTCCGCTTGGCTATGCTCCAGAATGACGGTCTATTGGCCAGCACGACGGCGTTAGCGGAAAAAATTAAGCTTGATGAACAGGGGAATTTAGTAATCGGAGCGTCAAAGACATCGGACGTCTCGGTGCGGATTGTTGATATTACTGAAATTACGGCTAGCTCAACTCGGACCGCTTTAGTTATCAATCAAGCCGGTTCGGGCGATATAGCCGATTTCCAGGCCGACGGCGTCAGTATTATGAATATCGCTTCGGACGGCCAGGTTAAAATAGTCGGCTCAATGCTGGTTGACGGCCGAATTATGCTCTGCACCGGCGGCAACTGTTCGGATATTTTAGATTCAGCCGTGGACGAAACCATGGCTGACTTAGGCGTTGAAGGCAAAGTCGTGGCCGGAGCTTTTGAAGGCTACTGCGACGAGGGTTTTGTCTGGATACCGGGCTCGGCCGAATACGGAACTTTACCCGGGTTCTGCGTGATGAATAATTTGGCCGGGAGCGTAGGGAATCCGATTCCTTCAGAGGAATCGGATTCCTCCGGACCGATTACGAACGTCAGCCAAGGACAGGCGCAAGCCGCCTGCCAGGCTTTAGGCGCGGGCTATCATTTAATCGGTGAAAATGAATGGCTGACTATCGCGGCCGATATTTTGCAAGTGGCGGCCAATGATTCTGACGCTAATGCCGCTGGCCTGCAACTGGCGACTTCGTCCGCTTCCTATAAATTAACCAATGGCAATATTATAAATAATCTGCCCGGGACAGGGGAATGGACTAAAGGTTTAATCAATCAAGATGATTTACCGGTTGTCGCCGGAGCGGATTGGGCCGAATACGGCGCGGTTTCTTCGTATAAGTCATTATCAATCATCCGCCCGCCGTATTATTTAACCGATGCTAATAATTACATCGGCAAGATTAAAGTCGGCGAAGACGGCAGCATGGTTAGAGGCTGTATCAGAGGAGTTAATGGAATCTATAGTTTGGATTTATCGCAGGCGCCGGAGACGCAGAGCGAGAATATAGGATTTAGGTGCGCGAAATAAAAAATTATAAGAATGAAAAAAATAGCTAAAACCAAAAAGATCAGAGACGTCCGACGTCCAGCGAGACGTCGGACGTCCCGGGTTAGCCTGGGGAAATATATAATCAGCCTGGCTGTTTTTGTTTTGGTTATTTCCGGTTTTTATTGGCTTGTTAATAAAAATTACCGCAACCCCCGAGTATTAGGCGTTATGGAGATGGTTGAGATGAAGGTGCCGGAGTGGTACTTAGACCCCTTAGTCGTTAGTCAGGGAAATAATTTTTTAAGCATCACGCCTTTAGCCGGTGAAAAAGTGCGGGTGGAAAAAATAAACAATCAATTTATCTATCGCGACGCTTATCTTAATACTGATGTTATTCAGACTGAATACCAATATAAAATTAAAGAAGAGTTAATTTTAAAGGAGCCGGGACATCCCCTGGAATTTAAATATAATTTAGGCAATATTGAAAATTATCGCGTTGAAGAAGATGAGCAAGGCAATATTATATTTTACGATAAGAAGCTGTATGAGAAAAATAATAATTCTAAAAATTTAAGCCGGATATTCACTATTTTTACTCCTTTCGTGCAGGACCAAAAACATAGGTCATTTAAGGATATTAAAGCCGTTATTAAGGAAAATATTTTAACAGTTACGATTAATGAGGATTGGATTAACCAAGCGATTTATCCCGTATTGGTTGACCCTACTATTGAGATAAACCTTTTGAATGTCCAATCCCATCCGCAAACCGGGGATAACTGGATAGTGGAATTCACCACTAAAGGACAAGCTGATTTAAAAATTATCCCCGAAGACCAGGCCACGATTGACGACGATGAATTTTTGTCTTTAAGTTGCGACGGCGAGGAAAAAACTCCTGAAATTCTGGATAAGGATATTATTTATTATCCAAGCTGGCAATGCGCCGGCGCCGGCAAAGTAATCCATCGCACTTTAAGAGCCGGTGAACATACTTTAAAATTTGAATTCGGCGATCCGGCCAAGCCGGATGAGTTAGTTACCGCCTGGGCCTCGGATATGGGCAGTGAACCTGATTTTTCCCTGGAGCCGTACAAAGACGGCACCATTATTCTAGTTAAGCCGATCGCTACCGGCGCGGGCGAAGGACGGTACGAGGCCGGAGATATTATAGAAATCCGCCCGGCTTCAAAAGGCTTAGGTATTTCCGAAAAAACAGATTATTTGGCGTTTTATTATGACGGGCCAATCAGCCAAGAATTTATTAATAAATTTACGGCTTCCGAGACTGATGAGCGGGAGACCATAGTTAAAAGAAGAGCTTACGGCATTGATATTACCAAAATTCTTTCGCCGATAGATTTAGCAAAAGCGGCAACTTTCAGGCGAGTTAAAAAAATTTATAATCTTCCTCTTGACAGCGTTATTAAAAAAAACCGAACTCAAAAATCCGTAACAGAGATGCCGAAATGGGTAGCGTTGGCAAGCAAGCTTGATAAATTTTCAAAAAGTTTAATCAAAACGGCTCGCGCCGCCGCTACGGTAATAAAGATTATTGACCCGGATAACGGCGCCGGCACGGATTATGTTTCCCTTAACGCTTGGGAAGCGCAAAACCTTAATCTTGTTACGCGCGATGAAATTCAAATTGCCAAATGCCGAACTACCGGAGGAAGCGCCGATACTACGGCTGTGAATATTACTGGCTGGACGACGAGCGCTACTCAATATATTAAGATTTGGACTGACCCGGCTGAATCATACAGGCATGGAGGCAAATGGGATGATACAAAGTATAGATTAATATTAAATGATGCTACACCATTAATCCTTTCTGTCCCTTGGGTTTATGTTGAGGGCTTACAATTTAAAAGAACTTATACTTCTGTCCAATATAGTTATGTCGTGCAAACAAATATTTATCCAAATTCCGCGGCTGATGTTTATTTAGGATATAATATTTCTGTCGCGGAAGGAGCAAATAGCAGTTTTTATTTTACTGGTAATCTTAATTTAAATGTGTATGCGTATAATTGCGTTGCTTACGGCGGAACTAGAAACGGATTTTTCGGTTATGGAGGCACCCAGTATTGCTATAATTGCACATCAACAAAACATACCGGCGCCCAAGGGTACGGTATTAGAGGCATTGATTACGTATATAATTCCATAGCGGTAGGAAATGATGGCTCTGACCTTTCCTTGGCGACTACGACTGATTATAATGCTTCTGACGACGGCGATGGAACAAACGCCCAGGTTCTTGATTCTACTAATAATTATGAAAATGAATTTGTAGATTATGTTAATGATGATTATCATTTAGTATCAGGAAGCGTAGCGGTTAATCATGGCACTAATGATCCTGGCTCGGGCTTATATTCTGATGATATAGATCTTCAGTCTCGCTCCGGAACTTGGGATATAGGAGCAGACGAGTATGTTACGTCGGCTTTCTGCGGCGATGGGAGTTGTAATAATTCAGAGACTCATGGCACTTGTCCGGCGGATTGTCCGTTAATTTCAAATACTGCCAACTCCGCTATTATCAATTCACCGCTTTCCGGCCGGTTTAAAGATTCGTCGCTGGTCGGCTATTGGAGTTTTGACGGCGCGGATATGAACTGGGCGTCGTCCACGGCCGAAGCGCTGGACCGCTCGGGCAATAATAATAACGGCAATGTCACGAATTTTGACAAAAAATCAGTTACCCCGGGCATTAACGGGCAGGGGTTGAAGTTTGACGGGAATGACGATTATGTAAGCGTTCCTCACGCAACGTCTCTTAATCCTTCTAGCGCTATTACTATTTCTTTCTGGATGTTGTCTCATGATAATGTAAGCGTTTCACAACTAAATGGCCCTATTACAAAAAATGCAAGTACTGATTATCGTATTCGTCTCACAGCTAATAATACCCTGACTTGGCTGCAGGCAGGTGGTACTATATTTACTTCTACAAATAACATATTTACTATTAATCAGTGGGCGCATATAGCGTTGGTTAGCGACTCTTCGGGAGGTATTTTTTATAAAAACGGAGTAGCTTGGGGTTCAACCGGCACTGCTTATATTTCGCCCTCAAGCAGTGAAAACCTTTTATTTTATCCAAGGTCAGTGTCTACGAACATGGATGACGTCCGTATCTACAACCGCGCTTTGTCGCCCACTGAAATTTTAGAGCAATACAACGCCGGCGCGGCGCGGATGACGGTTAATACACCTTCGGGCTCGGGCGCCGTTGGTTTATCTTCCGGGTTAGTCGGCAGTTGGACTTTTGACGGACCGGATATGAATTGGGCGTCTACTACGGCCGAAGCGCTGGACAAGAGCGGTAATAGAGATGGCGATGTTATTGGTTTTGATTATAAAGCCGCTACTCCGGGCGTTTCCGGGCAAGCGTTAAAGCTTGACGGGGCTAATGATTATATAAAAATTAATAATGCTCCGACTCTTGTTTCTCCATATTCTATCTCGCTATGGTTTTATCCGACGCAAATCAGCATAAATCAAGGCTTAGTCGCTTTTAATACTTCCGGCTACCCCTTTTTATATATGTATAATGGAAATAGAATATTGTTATCTTCGCCAAGCAGCGGGTCATTTAGAACTTTTTGCGATAAACTTTTTACAGCCAGCGATTTAAATAAATGGTGGCATCTAGTATTTATTGTAAACTCTACAACCGACGCTTCGGCATGGAAATGTTTTTTGAATAATACCGATGTCGGCTTAACCGGCAGCGATAGTTCGGGAACATACAAGGAGCCGACCTCAACTTGGACTTTAGGCACTTATTATAATAATAGCTGGTATTTACCCGGCAATCTTGACGAAGTTAATATTTATAATCGTCAATTATCAACTGATGAAATTGAGAAATTATATCAGTTAGGAAACAGAAAGATAGAATTTTCCCGATAAATAATATTGATAGATTTTATGTTGCAATAAGATGAAATAATTTATTTTGATTTGAAATTTGGCATTTTATTTGATATTGGATATTTGGATTTTAGATTTACATTTTACATTAATTATGAAAGCTAAATTAAACAATCTAAAAACTTACTTAATCGCTTTTTCCCTTGTGCTGGCTATAATCGCCGGCACCTGGCTTTATGTCGGGTCTTTAATGGAAAATCTTAATAAAATCAAGCCGGATAAAGGCTCGGCTTTTAGTTTGAGTTCGCCTAAGACTTATGATTTGCCCCTATTAATCAGGCTGGCCGATTTCGCTTTTTCCATTTCGCCCTTAGGCGCGAGCGCGGCCCAGGCCTCGGCCGAGGGCAACGTTATAAAATACCTTAACGCTTACCCTAATACCGATATCGTCCAGACCAGATATTTTAATAAAATAAAAGAAGACATAATTTTAAAAAGCCCGGGGCATCCGGAAATTTTTGAGTATCAAATTGACCTAGCGCCTTATGACTATCTAAAAGACGAGGAGGGGAATCTTATATTTTACGAAAAAGGGCACGCGAACGACGAGGCTTATCGCCGTTTCGCTATTCCGGCGCCGTTTATGATTGACGCGGATGGAAAAAAGAGCTCTACCGCGGAAGTCAGTTTTGAATTAAAAGACGATGGAATATTAACTTTAATACCGAGCGACGGCTGGCTAAAACAGGCGAAATATCCGGTGATTTTAGATCCGACCGTGGAGATAACGGTTTTGAATGTTCATTCCAGCCCGGACCAGGGCGAGAACTGGATCGTTAATTTCACGACCCAAGGCACGGCAGATTTAAAAATCATTCCCAATGATCAGGCGACTATAGACGACGATGAATTCGTCTCGCTGTCATGCAACGGCGAAACCAGAACGCCGCAAATTCTGGAAGGCGACGTTATTTTTTATCCGAATTGGCAGTGCTCGGCAACGGCAACGGTTATTCACTATACTAAAAAAGCCGGCAACCATATTTTAAGATTTGAGTTCGGCGGGCAGGTAGCTTATGCGTATAATCAAGCGGCTTCTACCATAGTTTTTAGGAGTGAAAAACTTCCGCCTTGCAACGCGGATATTGCCTGCGGATCATATTGCACTTTCGGCGGTTTAGTCTACGGTACGGTTTTGGCTGAAGACGGAGAATGCTGGATGGACCGCAACCTCGGCGCTTCGCGCGTGGCTACGGCTTATAATGATGATCAGTCTTATGGCTATTATTACCAGTGGGGCAGAGGCTCGGACGGGCATCAAGTCGTCAGCCCGCAGATGAGCAGTACAACCCCGGTTAACAGTTCAACCGATACTCCGGGCCATAATCTTTTTATTTTAGAGCCAGATAGCCCTTACGACTGGCGCGATCCGCAAAACGACAACCTCTGGGGCGACGCGAATAAAACCAATAATCCCTGCCCGACCGGTTGGCATGTGCCGACTGGCGGAGCAACAGGGGAATGGGATGCAGTCATAGACGCTTTAGGCCTTACCGGTTGTTCTACTAATTGTCTCGTACGCATAGCTACCTCAACTTTAAAAATTTCAGCCACCGGCTGGCGCCAAAATAACGGCGTGTTCGCCGGTCGAAATACGGGCGGCTACCACTGGTCAAGTTCTCCTAATCTTACTAGCGCCTATCACCTGATCTCCACCGATTCTTCAATTGTCGATCCTGCGGTCGCCGTCAATCGCGCCTCCGGCTTGCCCGTCCGTTGTATTAAGGACGACGCTAGTAGCGGCACGATTATGAGCGGTCCGGCTACGTCCGGCGCGGTTAAGCCGATAGTTTTTAGGAGTGAAAAACTTCCGCCTTGCAACGCGGATATTGCCTGCGGGTCGTCCTGCACTTTCGGCGGCATAGTCTACGGTTCGGTTTTGGCCGAAGACGGGGAATGCTGGATGGACCGCAACCTCGGCGCCGAGCGAGTCGCTACCGCTTATAACGACGATAAATCTTACGGCTATTATTACCAGTGGGGCCGAGGCTCGGACGGGCATCAAATCGTTAGTCCGCGGATGAGCGGTACGACTTCTACTAACAGTTCTACCGACGTACCCGGCCACAGCCTTTTTATTACGGAATCCAGTAGTCCTTACGATTGGCGCGTTCCGCAGAACGACAATCTCTGGGGCGACGTAAATAAAACCAACAATCCCTGCCCGAACGGCTGGCATATCCCTTTGCAAACCGAGTGGGACACGGCTATGATAAATATAGGAATGAAAACTTGTACTACTAATTGCTTGGTTGGTATGGCTACTTCTACTTTAAAACTTTCTGCCGCCGGCTACCGCGTCTTCAGTACCGGCGCGTTCTTCGATCGGGGCGTGTACGGCTACTACTGGTCAAGTTCCCCGTACTCTACCAACGCCTACAACCTGTTCTTCTACTCCACGTACGTCAATCCCGCGGACAATTCCCTCCGTGCCTCCGGATTCTCTCTCCGTTGCCTTAAAGACGACCCCAATAGCGGCACGATTACGAGCGGCACTATAACTAGTGGTCCGACTAAGCCGATAATTTTCCGCGCGCCGGTTATGCAAACTTGCTCGGCTTCTACGGCTTGCGGAACCGAGTGCAGTTTCGGCGGCTTAGTCTACGGCTCGGTGGACGTCAGCGGCCAATGTTTTATGGACCGTAATCTCGGCGCGGATAGAGTCGCGACCGCCTATAACGACACCTTCTCTTACGGCTATTATTACCAATGGGGACGAGCTTCCGACGGGCATCAGATTGTCAGTCCGCAAATGAGCCCTGTCACCTTCGTCGGCAGTAACGGCGACGTTCCCGGCCATGCAAACTTTATCGCTACCACCACTTCTCCTTACGATTGGCGTTATCCGCAGAATAATAATCTCTGGGGCGACGCGAATAAAACCAATAACCCCTGCCCGTCCGGCTGGCATATCCCTTTGCAAGCCGAGTGGGACACGGCTATGATAAATATAGGCATGAAAACTTGCACTACTAATTGCCTGGTTGGTATGGCCACCTCAACTTTAAAAATTTCCGCCGCCGGCAACCGTAGATTCAATACCGGCGCGTTATCCGATCGGGGCGCGTACGGCGACTACTGGTCCGGTTCTCCGTACTCTACCTACGCCTACAACCTGGACTTCGGTTCTACGTACGTCAGTCCCGCGAACTACTACTCCCGCGCTTACGGCCTTACCGCTCGTTGCCTTAAGGATTAGAATTTAGGAATCCGATTCCTCTTAAGGAATCGGATTCCCCACAAGAAACTATATGTTCAATAGCGATTACTACTATCATATTTACAATCGCGGCGTAGAAAAACGCCGGGTATTTTTAGATAAAAGCGATTATCAAAGATTTTTATTAAGCCTGGAAGAATTCAACCGCCTTGAGCCGGTTGGAAGTTTATATGATTTGGGTAAAAGGAATAAAAGGAATTCGATTCCGAATAAAAGGAATTCGATTCCTTTAAAGGAATCGAATTCCTCTAATTCCTCTGCGCCATTAGTTGATGTTATCTGTTATTGTTTAAATCCAAACCACTTTCATTTATTAGTTAAGCAAAAAATTGAAAGCGGCATATCCAAATTTATACATAAGCTTAGCCTAGGCTACACAAATTATTTTAACAATAAATATTCCCGTTCCGGCGCTTTGTTTCAAGGCAAATATAAGCGCAAAGAAATTAAAACCGAAGGCGGTTTGCTAAAATTATCCGTTTACATAAATTGCAACGCGGAAATCCATGGGATTGATAAAAAAGAAAATTGGCCTTGGTCAAGCTATAAGAGTTTTCTAAAAGGGAATCCTCTGACGAGGAATCGGATTCCCCTAAGGGAATCCGATTCCTTTTCCTTTCTTTGCGAACAGCTATTGCCGGAGATTAAGCAGATTAAAAATTTAGAAAAGTATGGTTTGGAATAAATTAAAAAAACTGAAAAAATTATTAAAATCTAAAAAGGCTATTATTATCATAGTAGTTGTTTTGGCGTTTTTCGCCGTCGGGCAGGCGGCTTTAGGGCAGAGGATAAGCCTGCCGGCCTGGCTGTATGACAGTTTTCAGGCCTTCGTCAGGCGCGACCCGAATTTTTCCCTAGAGCCGTATAAAAACGGCACGATTATTTTAGTTAAGCCGATCGCCACGGGCGCGGGCGCAGGCCGGTACGAAGCCGGAGATATCGTGGAAATTCGCGACGGCTCCCTGCCTTTAGGCGCGGAAGAGCGGACACAGCTTCTGCCCCTATATTACGCGGGCAAATTAACCGAAGAAATAAAACAGAAATTAATGGAACCCGCCTACGCCAAGGCTTCGGCGGGCAAGCCGGAATACAAAATGACCAATGACCAAATCCCAATGACCAATGAAATCCCAAATCCCAATGACAAAAAAGAGAAGGATAGTAAACAAATGCTAAAGCGGCGGCAATTCGGCGTGGATTATGCCAAAGTTTTAAGCAATAGGGAAATAATAAAAGCCAGGCAGTTTGAAAAATTAGACCGCCTGCCGGAAATTGATTTAACGGATATTATTGATAAGCAGAGCGGAGTGTCAATAGAAATTAGAACAAACAAAAAATCCGCCTCAAAAAATGAAGCGGAGATAGCGTTTAATAAGCAAATTTATTTTGATTTTCCCGGCAAAGATATTTTCCAGCAGTTAGATTCCAAAATAATTAATTTTCCGGAAAATTTTGGGGCCGGCAATTCTTTAAGCAGCTTAGCGAAAGAAGCCAATAATAATTCAGCATCATGCTGGGGCAGGCGGAGCCAAACAACTGAAAAAATCCGTGAATTAGTTAATTCGCAGAAATCGGAATCGTTAGTAACAAAAACCCGTTTTTCTTTAAGAGAAAGTGAAGATAAAAATTTATCAGAGGAGCCTCTGGGAGATTTTTTTACGTCAAAACTCTGTGAATGCAGTAATTTAAAAAGTTCCGAGCGTACATTTTCATCAAGCAGAAACTTGAGCCTGGGTATTGATAATGACATAATTTTCTTGGGTCAAAGTGGAAGCGTAGGCCAGGGCGGCCGCGATATGTTTTTTAGTGAGCGAGGGGAAAGCGCGCAAAATGTTAGCGGTGGCGGCGCCGGACGAGAGCATATCCAAAACCTGCCAAACCATAACTCTGGTTCCGCTGAAAGTAGGCTTGCCGTGGCAAATATTCGGATCGGCCACGATGTGATTATTAATGATAATTTTCATAAAAATAAATTTAATAATTATAATAGCTATTATAGCAAAAATGCCGGAAAATTGTCAACCACGTTTAGAGATAAATCTTTAACGGGGTCAAACAACTTTTCTGTCATTCCAGCCTCCTCTGTCATTGCGAGGAGCGAAGCTAAAAAAAGTCTGTCATTGCGAGCCTCGTACTCGGGGCGAAGCAATCTCTGGTTAAAATCGCCGTTCGTGAGATTGCTTCGGTCGCTGGCGCTCCCTCGCAATGACAAAAAGGAGACGGTGCTAGCGAGTGACAATAGCGCGGTTAACCTGCCTCCGAGCGTGATTTTTTATGAAAAAATTAAAAAAAGTTTGGCTACGCTGGCTCGCTCGGCTATCCCGGCCGCTTTCGCCGACAACCCGACTGAATCGGTTAAAATCGTTGATCCGGGCGCGGGCACGGGCTTTGATTATTTGTCTTTAAACGCCTGGGAAGCGGCGCAACAGGCGGATTTAACTTCCACCAACCAAATCGCTATCGCTAAATGCCGTTCTACCGGCGGCAAGGCGGATACCACGGCCGTGACGGTTGACGGCTGGACGACCGACTCTACTCGCTACGTTAAAATTTGGACCGATCCGAATGAAAGTTTTCGGCATTCAGGGAAATGGGATGAGACGAAATATAGTTTGCAATATACCACTAATAATTTTATTAGGATTTATGAAGATTATGTTTGGCTTGATGGTTTGCAAATTAAATTAACAGCTGCCTCGGGTTTTATTCGTGCCATATATATTACGGCGCAAACTGCTGCGGCCAATAAAATTAAAATGAGTAATAATATTATTTGGGGCGTTAACAGTGGTTCCGGTTATTTATACGGAATTAATCAAGATAGTGTAGATGATAATTCAGATATATGGAACAATGTTATATACGGTTTTAATAGTAGCGTCGTCATAAGTGGTATTGGTTATGTTTATAACAATACTGTTTTTAATGGCGCTTATGGAATAATGAACTACGGAACTACGATCGCTAAAAATAACCTTGTCGCCAGCACGACCGATCCTTATTCCGGCTCTTTTGCCGTTGGCACGGATTATAACGCGACCGATATTAATGACGCTATCGGGCAGGGAAGTAATAACAGAGTTTCCCAAACTTTTCTCTTTGCCGATTCGGCCAACGCGGATTATCGTTTGGCTTCGGGCGACACCGGCGCTTTGGGCTGGGGCGTGAATCTAAGCGCCGACTCTAGTTTAGCTTTTACTACCGATATAGAAGGTCAATCCCGCATGGCTAGTTCAACGGCTTTTGACATCGGCGCGGACCAGTTCGCGGCTACTCATATATATAGAAGCGTTGGGCCGGGGAAAACCACGGCTTTTGACATCGGCGCGTCTAACGCTATGACTATTACCGGGTCGTCCGCGACTTTCGCGGCCGCTCTGCCGGCGAACGTGGGCGTGGGCGACGTTATCCAGTACGCCACTACCACGGGCGCGACGGTTAATTCTTTAGCTTTCATTTCGGGCCGTTCTTCGCCGACCTCTTTTACGGTGCAAGACGTCTCCGGCCATATTGCCAGCTCAACTTCCGCCAACACCGGCTGGTCGCTTTTCCGGGCGTATACCTCTTTATCTTTAGCCGAAGCCGGCACGGAAAACACGGGCATAGCTTCGGGTTTAAGAAATTTTGATACTTGGAGCGGTGGAAAAAATTTAGCCAGTTCCACCGAAGTCTGGAATATCGCGGCGTACGGCGATGCGGCGGATACGACCGCTGTGTCTGTTTCTGGCTGGACGACAACAGCCAGTAATTATATAAAAATTTACACGCCGTATCTGCCGTCGGAAGTCGGAGTAAGTCAGAGGCATAAGGGGAAGTGGGATAATACAAAATATAGATTAGAGGCAGGCGCATCTACAGCGATGGTTAAGGCTTCGGTGGGCTATATTAGATTAGAAGGCCTTCAACTTAAAATCATTACCGCTTCAGACTATAGATCAGCTATTTCACACGAATCTGTTGCAGGAGATATGTATATCGATTCTAATATTATAGTAGGTGAAATTACGGGTAGCTCTGTCAGAGCCATCCTTTTAGCTATTGGAAATAACTATGTTAATAATAATATTATTTATGGTAATTTTAGTAGTTTTGGTATTGGTGATTATAATAATCCGAGCAATATCTATGCCTATAATAATACAATTTATGGTATTGCTGGAGATGCTTTTAGGCCAAGTGATAGCATATTCGTTGCCAAAAATAATATCGCTTACGATAACGATACCGACTATTTGGGCACTTTCGATTCTTCCTCCACCAACAATCTTTCCAAAGACGCGACTGCGCCGGCTTATGGAACTTATTATAGAAATAAAAAAGTTAATTTTGTTAATACGGCTTCTACTACGGCGCCGGACTTGCATCTTTTAGCTTCTGACGTTTGGGCGCGCGATATGGGCGCGGATTTATCCGGCGACGCGAATTTATCTTTTAACACGGATATTGACGGCGGACCGCGGCCGGCCGGACGAGCCTTTGATATCGGCGCGGACGAAATGGCCGGCGCAACGCAGATCAACTCGCCGCTTTCCGGGCGGTTTAAGGATTCGTCGCTGGTCGGCTATTGGAGTTTTGACGGAGCGGATATGAACTGGGCATCAACGACCGCCGAAGCGTTAGATTTAAGCGGCAATAATAATCATGGCAATGTGACTAATTTTGACAAAAAATCCGTTACGCCGGGCATTAATGGGCAGGGGATGAAGTTTGATGGGGTGGATGATTATGTGGACACAGGAACTCCAGCCGTTTTAAATTTTGGGGTAAATAGTCCTTGGACTTTTTCAACTTGGATAAATCCGGTTAGTGCGCCTTATCCTAATTATTTTAATTATCGTTTTGTTGGTCCGGGCGGATCAGGAGGAGCATATTTAGATATTGCCAATCTTAATCATAAATTTATATATAGAGAGGGAGGCGGTTCTTATACCGAGTATAGTTTTTCAAATGAAAGTGCGGCAGATATTTTTGATAAATGGACACACCTGTCTTTTGTTGCAGATGGTGCTGGAAACATAGCTTTATATAAAAACGGAGCCTATATTGAAACAATTACTGGGCTAGTAAGAACTGATTTTAGGCCATATAAATTAGGGGAGGGCTATACTGGTAAGCCATTAAAAGGTTCTCTTGACGACGTCCGCGTCTACAACCGCGCTCTTTCCGCCGGTGAAATCAGCGAGCAATATAAAGCCGGCGCGGCGAGAATGAAAGCCAATGCGCCGACCGGAGCTTCCGGAGGACTGTCCTCCGCGAGTGGGTTAGTCGGCTACTGGAGTTTTAACGGCGCGGATATGAGCTGGGCATCTACTACGGCCGAAGCGCTAGACCGTTCGGGCAATAGCAATAATGGTAATGTGACTAATTTTAATAATAAATCCGTTACCCCGGGTATTTCCGGGCAGGCGTTGAAGTTTGATGGGAGTGATGATTATATAAATATTCCTGATAATGGGACAATTTTGGATTTTGCCAGTACCAGCCCATATACTTGGTCAAGCTGGATAAAAAATGCCAGCACAACTTCAGGTACTTCGTGTTTTATTTCCAAAGATATTTGTAGTAATAAAGCCTTTGGATTCAATCTCTGTTTAAATCAGACCGGAAGCACTGCTGATGTTGTTGTCTGTGACTTCGCTGCCCCAGGTTGCAATTGGCAGTGTTCTTCCGGACTAAGTTTGGGGTTATCCTCTAATACATGGGTTCATGTGGTTATTACATATAATGGCGCTTCGGGCTGGGGCACTTATGTCAATGGTGTTTATAAGGGAGACCAAACGTTATTCGTAAATTCCGATACAACTGCCAGTTACTATATCGGATCAGGAAATTCATCTGGCTTATCGCAGTCTCCGGGAAGATTTTTCTCCGGCCAAATTGACGATGTCCGCATTTTTAATCGCGCGTTGACGGCGAGCGAAATTTCACAATTGTATAATTCAGGCGGGCGAAAGGCGGAAGTGACCCCGTGAAATAAATTTTAAATTTTTATTTTAAAAAATATGTATTATACATATATTCTGCAAAGCAAGAAAGATAAAAATTTTTATACTGGTTTTACAAAAAATTTAAAATTAAGATTTGAGCAACATCAGAAAGGATTAGTTGAGTCGACAAAATTTAGACGGCCATTTGAGCTGGTTTATTATGAGGCTTGCTTTAATCAAGAAGATGCTACTCATCGTGAGAAATATTTAAAAACCGCTTATGGGAAAAGATATTTGAAAAATAGGCTCAAATCTTATTTCACGGGGTGAGGCAATAGAAAAATCCCTGTCATTGCGAGCCTGCCTGCCGGCAGGCAGGGAGCCAGCAGGCGACGAAGCAATCTCACTGACAATTTTACAGAATAAACCTTTAGGAATCCGATTCCTTCGGAGGAATCGGATTCCTTCGGCCGCATACGGCCTTCTCGTAATGACAAAGAGTAATGACAATAAGAAATATTTATGAAAAAAAATAAAAAAATAGCGATTTTTGAAGGCAAGAGAATAAGAAAAACCATCCATAATAATGAATGGTGGTTTTCGGTAGTTGATGTGGTTGAAGCATTAACCGATAGCGTAAATCCGAATGATTATTGGTATAAGATGAAAATTCGGGTAAAAAGCGAAGATGGCATTGAACTATCGACAATTTGTCGACAGTTGAAAATGGAAGCTCCGGACGGGAAAATGCGTGAAACCGATTGTGCCAATACCGAAGGGATTTTCAGGATAATCCAATCAATTCCTTCGCCTAAAGCCGAACCGTTTAAAAGATGGCTGGCAAAAGTCGGTTATGAGCGAGTGCAGGAAATAGAAGATCCGGAATTAGCAACCAAGAGAACGGTGGCAATATATAAAGCTAAGGGTTATCCGGAAGATTGGATAGATAAAAGAATGCGCGGAATAGCGGTGCGGCAAACATTAACCAACGAATGGCAAGGCCGAGGAATAAAAGAAAAAACAGAATACGAAATTTTGACCGCGGAAATTTCTAAGGCCGCTTTCGGCATGACGCCAGGCGAGTATAAAAAATTAAAAGGCTTGGCGCGGGAAAATCTGCGCGACCATATGGATGACATGGAGCTGATTTTAACCATGCTGGGCGAAGCCACGACTACCAGATTCACCAGAGACAGGGATTCAAGAGGCTTTAAGCCGTTAAAAAAAGACGCCCGCGACGGCGGGGCAGTAGCCGGACGGACGAGAATTGACATAGAAAAGCGATCAGGCAAAAAAATTGTTTCGGGAAAAAATTTTTTACCGAATAATAAAAACAGCCGTATAATTCAGGCGGGTGAAGGTTAGGCAATAGATAAAATTTCCGTCATTGCGAGCGTAGCGAAGCCTGCCTGCCGGCAGGCAGGCAATCTCACGGACAATTTTACAGAATAAACCTTAATCGCAGGAACAATCTATAAATGTTTTAGGAATCCGATTCCTTCGGAGGAATCGGATTCCTTCCGCCGCATACGGCCTTCTCGCAATGACAAATAATTAGTATGAAAAAAACAGTTAAAACCAAAAAGATCAGAGACGTCCGACGTCCCGCGAGACGGCGGACGTCCCGGGTAAACCTGGGAAAATATATAATCAGCCTGGCTGTTTTCGCCTTGGTTATTTCCGGTTTTTATTGGTTTTTCAACCGCGATGACCGCGACCCTAAAGTTTTAGGCGTAGCGGAAGAAATGATTAAAATGGACGTGCCGGAGTGGTATTTAGATCCCTTAGTCGTCAGCCAAGGGAATAATTTTTTAAGCATTACGCCTTTGGCCGGTAAAAAAGTTCAGGTGGAAAACGCCGGCGAAAAGCATATTTACCGCGACGCCTATCTCAATACCGACGTCGCTCATACCGAATATAGCTTTAAGATTAAGGAAGAGATGATTTTTAAGCGGCCGGGACATCCGATTAAATTTCAATACCGCATCGGCAATATAGATAAATATTATGTGGAAAAAGATAAGGGCAACTTGATTTTTTATAATAAGGAATCATACGGTGAACAGCCGGGTGCCAAAGAACTAAGCCGAGTTTTCACGATTCCCGCCCCGTTCGTTGAAGATAGCCGGCATTATCGGCGGTTTGACGTCTTAGACATGGAGGTTGAGGGCGATTTATTAATCATCTCCGTGCGCGAAGATTATTTTAAAGACGCCAAATACCCGATTACCCTAGACCCGACCGTAGAAATTAATATTTTAAACCTTTATTCCCATCCGCAACAAGGCGATAATTGGGAAGTGGAATTCACTACCAAGGGCCAAGCTGATTTAAAAATTATCCCCGAAGATCAGGCGACGATTGCTGATGATGAATTCACGAGTTTAGCTTGCGACGGCGAGGAAAAAATTCCGGAAATTTTAACCGGTGATATTATTTATTATAAAAACTGGCAATGCGCCGGCACGGGCAAAGTAATCCACCGGACTTTAAAAGCCGATAAGCATACTTTAAGGTTTGAGTTCGGCGATCCGGCCAATCCCGATGATCTGATTACGGTCTGGGCGTATAATTCAGGCGAATCTTGGTATAACGCTAATTGGGGCTATCGAATTAAAATTACGGTTGCTAATACCGAAGTTGACGCGGATCTAACCGATTTTCCCATTTATGTTAATTTAGACGACTTGCCGGACGATACTTTTTGGGCGCATGTAAAAACCGCTTGCGCGGATGTTAGAATTACCAAAGCGGACGGCCTGGTTGAACTGCCCAGAGAAATCGTCGCCTGCGACACGAGCGCGAAAACCGGAGAAATGCATTTTCAAGCCGATGCTCTAGCTAATTCAACCGATACGGATTTTTATATTTATTACGGCAATGCCAGCGCCGCCGAGCCGGCGGCCGATAGCGATTACGGCTCGCAGGCGGTTTGGGACGATGGCGGCAGCGGTTATTACCAAGGGGTTTGGCATCTGCCCAACGGAACATCTTTAACCGCCAATGATTCAACCAGCAACGCGAAAAACGGAACCATAACCGGATCAGCGGCAATAGCCGGGCAAATGGACGGAGGCGCTAATTTTCCAAATTCTACAGATAGAATAACTATCTCCAGCATTTCTCTGGCCAGCGGAGTATACACTATCAGCACCTGGTTTAAAACGCCCTTTCCGACAACCAATTATACCACGCTGACCAGAGGAAATAATGATCACCAAGTTTTAACGCAAGTAACCACCAGATTGCTCGGAGCCTATGATAACGCCGGCGGGACTAATTTTCACAGTTCGGGTTTTGACGTCAGTACGCTTAGCAACGGCTGGCATTATTTAACAGCGGAAACTTCGGGCACAAATACCGTCTTTTATATTGACGGCGGTTCGGTGGGAACGGCCGATTGGCGTTCAACCGCGGATATAATTTCTTTAGGAAATTATCAGGGAGGCGGCCAGCAATGGGGCTATACCGATGAATTAAGAATTTCTACCGGCATCGCCCGCGCCACCGGCTGGATTACCACCGAATATAATAACCAGAGTTCGCCGGCAACCTTTTATAATCTTACCGCGGAAGAAGCTTCCGGCATTGAGCCGCCGCCGGCGACCGAAAGCCCCTTAGGCTACCGCAAATCGCATACTATCAACGCGGCCGCTGGCGCGGGCACTGATTATCAAGTAAAGATAACCGCTTATTACGGCTCGGGCACGGATAGCGCGGGAAATGTTTATCTTAGCGGCCACGGCCGGACGGATTTCGCGGACGTTAGATTTTACGCCAGCGACGGCACGACCGCCCTGGACTACTGGACGCAATTAATAACCGACAGCGAAAGCGCGATTTTTTGGGTGAAAGTGGCGGCCGATTTAAGCACAGTCAGCCAGAATATCTATATTTATTATGGCAACGAAAGCAATACCACCACTACTTCCAATGGCCCAAATACTTTTTTGTTTTTTGATGATTTCAGCGGATCCGCGGTTGACGCCACGAAGTGGGACGAAGTAAATACCGGCGCCGGAACCGTTAACGTCAGCGGAGGGTCAGTTACGATCAACTCGGGCGGAGATTGGTGGGGCACGGCCGATACTTCCCGCTACTTAGTTTCAAAATCAAGCATGGGAACGAGCTATGCTACCGAAGCTTATGTCAAGCAAGACGGGACTTTAGACGGATACAATCGTTTTTACGGCGTGCGTTCAGGCTCGGCGACGAACGCCAAAACATTCGTGCTTTTAGGCGACGGCAACCATTCTCATATAACTAACGTTTATAGGGATACGGCCGGCGGTTCGGCCAATTGGTATGGCGAAGATTCGGGCGTGGCCGATCCCGGAGTGAATAAAATCGCGCGCTTTGAAGTAATCGGCGATACGGTGAACGCCTACTATAATAATTCTTTAGCCAATGCCAGAACCGTCTCCGGCTGGGATTTAGGCTATATTGGCCTGACCGACACCAACAATGCCTCTTACGGAGCCGAGTTTGACTGGGTGTTTGCCCGTAAATTCATAGCTACCGAACCGGCGCATGGCGCTTGGGGGGAAGAAGAAGCGCTTAGCGTGCCGACTCCGCCCAACCCCCAGGGCGTAAGCGTCCAAGCCGATACGGTTTTTAAAGCCAATATGATTTTTAAAGCCGGGGAGCCGGTAGAGTAATAAGTTTTCAATTGTTTTAGGAATCCGATTCCTTCGGAGGAATCGGATTCCTTCCGCCGCATACGGCCTTCTCGCAATGACAAATTGGGTTAAATTAAAAGCATGCTAAAATATTCAACAAAAATAATTATAATAGGAATTCTGGCGGTGATTTCGCTCACCGGCGGACTGCTGTATTTTAATTTCAGTAAAACCGCCGGCGATCCGGTTCAGGTTTTTAAAGATATTACCGAAACTAATATCGGCCTAAGCGTCCCGCCGCTAAAAATTTCCGATTTAAATATTAGTTTTCCTTTTACGGACGATAATCAAGGCGAGACGCTGATTATTAAGTCGGATAAAAAAACTTACTCTGATTTTAACGGCTCGGAGGTTTATCTAAGCGTGACCAACATCGGCGATCAAGAAGAAAACGCCGTTTTTCTGGCCTACTTTTCCAGATTTAACGGCGAGGTAGAGAATATTCAAAAATGGGACGGGGGAAAGTGGCAGGACCTGGATGTTTCGCGCGGCAATATTATAATCAATGATACTATTTTAAGCCGGGCTTTAGCCAAAAGAAAACCGATTCCCGCCGGCCTGGAGGTTAAAGGCGGCGCCAGATTCGCGGTTCTGCCAGGAGAGACTAATTATTTCCGCGCGGAGATTAAATATTATCCGGGGAGTAAAGGCGAATTTTGGCTGGAAGCTTTAGGTGACCGGGGCGGTTATGGTTTGCTTGATCCATGGTATAATTCTTCTTGGACCTACCGTAAACCACATACTATTAACGCGGCTACCGGCGCGGGTACGAATTATCAGGTTAAAATAACCGCGCATTATGGTTCGGGTTCGGACAGCGGCGGCGACGTTTATTTAGACAGCCACAGCCGGACTGATTTCGCCGACATTATGTTTACCGCCAGCGACGGTTCAACTCTTTTGGATTATTGGCAGGAATCAAAGACCGACAGCGACAACGCGGTTTTCTGGGTGCAGGTGGCGGCCGACTTAAGCACCGAAAACCAGGATATTTATATTTACTACGGCAACGCCGGCCAATCAACCAGCGCCTCCAACGGCTCAAACACTTTTTTATTTTTTGATGATTTTTCCGGCGATTTAAGCAAATGGACTATCGACGCGGAGAACACGGATAAAATAACCATAGTCAGCGGCGCCCTGCGCCATGACCCGGACAGCACGCAGACCAAGAATTCTTATTTTGATACCCGCTGTTATGTCACGACTTTATCGCTGACCGATTTTTCCCTTAATTACCGAACATATTTGGGCGGCGGCGCTAACAGGAAAATCCATCAGATGGGCTGGCGGACGGACGGCTTAACTTTTAATTCCGGCTATGCCTGGCGCAACCAAAATTCGGCGTCAGACGGCGGTTTTTTTAGATTCGCTTCCGGAGCTTGGACCTCAATCGGCACGGTTTACGGGCCGGTAGCCGCCGACACTTGGTATGCCATGAAAGTCAACGCCGTCGGCTCTAGCATGGAAGCTTTTATTAACGGCGCTTCAGTCAGAACCGTTACCGATGCCACGACGGCCGGCGGCAGCTTAACTTCCCATGTTCACGGGGTCAGCCTAGGGGCTAGCGATTATGTTTTGGTTGACGATGTTTATGTCCGCAAATTAGTAGCGACCGAGCCGGCGAATAGCGTTTGGGGCGGCGAAGAAACCGCTCCCGCGCCGGAAACGCCGGCCGCCGCGCCCAACCCCCAAGGCGTTAATATCCAGACCGATACGGTTTTTAAAGGCAATATGATTTTTAAAGCCGGCGCGCCGGTAGAGTAATAAGTTTTCAATTAATATGTCATTGCGAGCGTAGCGAAGCCTGCCTACCGGTAGGCAGGCAATCTCACGGACAATTTTACAGAATAAACCTTTATCGCAGGAACAATCTATAAATGTTTTAGGAATCCGATTCCTTCGGAGGAATCGGATTCCTTCCGCCGCATACGGCCTTCTCGCAATGACAAACAGCAAGATAGTCGCTCGCAATGACAAATAATTAGTATGAAAAAAACAGCTAGAACTAAAAAAAGAGTTAACTCAAAAAAAAGGGTAAATCTAGGAAAATATATAATCAGCCTGGCTGTTTTCGCCTTGGTTATCTCCGGTTTTTATTGGTTTTTTAACCGTGATTACCGCGACCCGCGGGTTTTAGGCGCCATGGAAAAGTTATTGCCAAGCATTAGCAAAAATATTCCCGAAATTTACACCCAAGCCGTTGAAGTGAGCTTCGGCGATAAAACGCTGGGCTTACAACCGCTGGCCGGCGAGCCGGTAAAAGTTAAGCGCCAAGACGTCCGCAGTATTTATGAAGAAGCTTATAAAAATACCGACGTTATTCAGACCGAATACCCTTATAAATTAAAAGAAGAGCTGGTTTTTTCAGCGCCCGGCCATCCTTTGATTTTTAAATATAACATTAAAAATTATCAAGATTTTATCATTGAAATAGACCGGGAAGGCAATGTTATTTTTTACGATAAAGAAAATTATAACACAGGTAAAGACTTGGCGAAAGTTTTTACCATTCCCACTCCGTTTATAGAAGATAAAGTCGGCCAGCGCTCTTTTTCCGCGGTAACTACGACGGTCGCCGGCGGATTATTAACGATCGCGATTGATGAAAACTGGCTCGTAAAAGCAAAATACCCCATCACCCTAGACCCGACCGTGGAAATCAATATTTTAAACCTTTACTCTCATCCGCAACAAGGCGATAACTGGGAAGTGGAATTCACCACCAAAGGCACGGCTGATTTAAAAATTATTCCCGAAGACCAGGCCACGATTGACGACGATGAATTTATTTCTCTTAGCTGCAACGGGGAAACAAGAATTCCCCAGATTCTGGCCGGGGATATAATTTATTATCCAAACTGGCAATGCTTGCCTCGCCAAAGCGGAGCGCCGGCGGGCGCCGGCGTCGGCAAAGTCGTGCACCGGACGTTAAAAGCCGGCAAGCATACTTTAAGGTTTGAGTTTGGCGATTCAGCCAAGCCCGAAGAGCTGATTACGGTTTGGGCGTATAATGATCCGGGAGATCCATGGTATAATTCCGCTTGGGGCTACAGAATAAAAATTACCGCTCTTAACGCCAAAGTTGACGCTGATCTGGAAAATTTCCCGGTTTACGTTAATTTAGACGATTTGCCGGACGCGACTTTTTGGGCGCATGTTAAAACCGCTTGCGCCGACGTCAGAATCACCAAGACTGACGGAACAGCTGAACTGCCCAGAGAAATCGTCTCTTGCGATACGAGCGCGAAAACCGGAGAAATGCATTTTAAGGCCGATGCTCTAGCCGACTCAACCGACACTGATTTTTATATTTATTACGGCAACGCGGACGCCACCGAACCGGTGGCTAACGCGGTTTATGGTCCGCAGAATGTTTGGACCAACAGCTATCAGGCGGTTTATCATTTGCAACAAGATCCCAGCGGCAACGGCGCGGATGCCATTAAAGACAGCACCGCGAATGCCTATCATGCCACTCCGTCCGGCTCTCCGGTAAATGGCGCGGGTAAACTGACCGGCAACGGCGTTGTTTTCGGGGGAGATAATGATCAATTAATAGATGCTGACCAATTATGGCCTAATGCTAATAACAATATTACGATTTCCATGTGGAATAATGAGGCCTCGGCGGATGGCGGGCAAAATTCATCAATTGTTTGGTATACGAATTCCGGCAATGAAAGAATCGGCGCGCACGCGCCTTGGTCAAATGTTACGTATTGGGATTTTGGAACTTGCTGTACCGATAGCCGCATCTCCGGCGATTATACTCCTTATGATGATAAATATTCGCTTTTGCATTATGTTTCCAACGGCAGCGCCAATAAAATTATTTATATAGACGGAGTTTCGCGCTATAGCAATATGTCAGCCGCGGATAATCCGGGCGTTGATTTAGTCGGACTTGGCATCGGTTCAGGCATTAATCAAATGTGGCATAAGGGAACCGTGGATGAAGTTAGAATAGCGACTACTACCAGAGCGTCTACCTGGATTTCCACCGAATACAACAACCAAAATTCACCGGCAACTTTTTATGGCTTAGATACTGAAGAAGCGGCGCCGGCGACGGAAACGCCGGCCGCCGCGGTTAATCCCCAAGGCATCAATATCCAGACCGATACGGTTTTTAAAGCCAATATGATTTTTAAAACCGGGGAGCCGGTGGAGTAGAATAAAAGTTGAAAGTTATAAAGTTAAAAGTTATGACAATAAATAACCAGAAAATTTACGCCTATGTTGACGAAACCGGGCAAGACGCGGGATCGGAATTTTTTATTGTGGTAACGGTAACAAGCGATAAAGATCAGCAGTTTTTGCGAGACGCGCTGGTAAACATAGAATTATTAGCGGGCACCGGCCGTTTAAAATGGCATAAATCCCGCCATGAGCGAAGAATGAAATATTTAGAAATGGTATTGCGAAAAAGAATCGGACAGGGAGAGGTATTTTTTGGAAAATATAAAAAACCGCTGCCTTATTTTTTCCCCATGCTGGAAACCATAAAACAAGCGATTATTAAAAAGGCGGCCGGAGATTACCGCGCTATTGTTACTGTTGACGGCATTGATAAAAAGAAAGCCGCGGAACTTACTAACGCTTTGAGAATTGGCGGATTAAAATTGAAAACGGTCCGCGGCAAAAGAGACGAGAGCGAACCGTTGATCCGCTTGGCCGATATGTGGGCGGGGTGCATTCGGGACGCGTTTTTTACCGGAGGACAGGCGAAAATATTTTACGAGCAAGCGACGCAAACCGGATATTTGATTAAAATTGATCAAAACAAAAACCCCTTACGGGGTTAGAGTTAGAGTATCTCGGCTATTCCCGATAAATCGGGACCAATCTCTGCCATACGGACAGGCCTTCGCCGAGGCTTATTATCAATATAGCATATTAAAACAGTTTGTCAAGAGTAATAAAGGGTATTGTCGTTGCGAGCCGACAGTAGTCGGCGCGGTAATCCCACTGACAATTTTACAGAATAAACCTTTATCGCGGGAACAATCTATAAATTTAACAAATAGTTCGTGAGATTGCCGCGCTCCCTCCGGTCGCTCGCAATGACAAAAAAGAGATTGCTTCGTCGGCCGAGTACGGCCTTCTCCCAATGACAAATTAAAATATGAAGATTAAAAGAATAAAATTAAATAGTCAAAAGATTGTTTTAGGAATCCGATTCCTTCGGAGGAATCGGATTCCTTCGGCCGCTTTGGCCGCCTTGCTTATCTTCGCTTTGGCAGGAAGCTATTTTTTATTTTTTAAAAGTACTGCCGTGGAGGCCGGCTGGTGGAACGATTCGTGGCAGTACCGCAAAGCCATTAATATTACTAATGATTCGGGAGCCGAGCTCGTAGATTTTCAGACTTTGGTTTTAAGCGCGGTTAATTTGTCCGCCGATATCACCGCCGGGAAAATTCGCGCGGATTTAGGCGATCTGCGCTTTGTTAATTATTTGGGCGAGGTTTTGCCTTACTGGATTGAAGATATTACCGCTACGACCACGGTTAACGCCTGGGTTAAGGCGCCCAGCTTGCCTGCCGGCGGCGCGACTATCTATATGTATTACGGCAATCCGTCGGCCACGAGCGCGCAAAATCCGAGTAATATTTTTCCGTTTTTTGACGATTTTAATTCTTCTTTAGATACGGCTAAATGGACGGCCACGGGCGCTTATTCAATTTCCGGCGGCGCCATGACGATTACCACCGGCGCGGTTTATACCAACAGCCAGATTTTAGCCACGGCGCAAAATTATATTTATGAATATAAAGCCAAATGGGCGGCCACGGGCTCCGGCTATGCCGGTTTGGAAATCGCGGGCGCGCAAACTACTTATGGCAGTAACAGTCCGGCTAATAAACTAGCTTATTTTATGACTAACGGCGGCGCTTTAGACAATCAGGCCTGGGCGGGCGATGGAACGGTCACTTCATATAATATTGTCAGCGGGGTTACGCAATACACGGTTACGGCTAATACTTATTATATAGACGGTTTTTCCGTTGATGCTTCCAATATCAGATATTATCATAATCGCAGCCAAACCAATCCTTACGCCGGCACCTGGACTTCGGCGCCTTATCTTTGGCTTGGTTATTTTACCGGCGCGGGCGCGGGCACGACCGATACTCGCGACTTAACCGTGGATTGGGTTTTAGCCAGAAAATACGCTTCAACCGCGCCGACCGCCGCGGCGCCGGCGACCGAAGAAGTTGCCGCCGGCCCGGTTGCTTATTGGTCCTTAGACGACGGGCAGGGCATCACGGCGCAGGACGGCACTACTAATAAAAATAATGGCACGCTGACAAATATGTCCGCCACCGCCTCTTCCACTTCCGGCTGGCAGACGGAAGATAATTGTATCGCGGGAAAATGCTCGGCGTTTGATGGGGGGAATGATTATGTGGATATAGGCAATAGCAATATATTAAAACCATCACTACCAATTACTGTGTCCGTATGGGTAAAGTTAAAAGTTAATAATGTTTATCAAGGTATTTTAATGAATGACGATTATTATTCGGATAGTAGCGGTAATTATTATGGAATTGAGGTTGATATAAGCAATAGCGGTAAATTACGAGCAAGTTTTGGAGACGGAGCCGGTAATAGTCTGTCAAACCGTCGTACTAAAACAGGAACAACAGCTTTATTAACAAATATTTGGTATCATCTTACTTTCGTCATTAGAGGTGCTAATGACATGAGTTTATATATAAATGGTGTTGATGATGGGGGCACTTATGAAGGAAGTGGCGGTGTATTAGCTTATAGTTCCGCAAGTGGCCGCATAGGAGAAATGGATAGTAATTTTCACATTAATGGTAAAATCGACGAGGTAAAAGTTTATCCATATTCCCGCACGGCGGCACAGATTAAAATGGATTATAATGTCGGACTGGCCGGGATGAGCGGAGCATCTGCCGGAGACGGCGCGGCTGTTTCCATCGGTAAAAAATCTAGCGCCTGGCTGAGTAATGGGTTGGTGGCTTGGTGGAAAATGGATGAAACCGCCACGACTTCCGGAGCGATTGATTATTCGGGCAATGGCAATACCGGAACCTACATAAACACGGCTTCCACCACGGCCGGCTATTTTGGCAATGGCGGAAGCTTTGACGGGGTGGATGATTATGTTTCAATTCCTGATAACGGAACAATTTTAGATTTTAACGCCACCAGCCAATATACTTGGTCAAGCTGGATAAAAAATGCCAGTACGACTTCAGGCACTTCGTGCTTTTTGTCTAAAGATGGGATTCCGGTATCAAAAATAGTGGGATTTAATTTATGTTTAAATCAAACCGACAGTACGGCCGACGTAGTTGTTTGCAAAGGAAATGGAGCGTGGGAACTTAATTGTTCCAGCGGGTTAGGCTTAAATATTGCGGTTAACGAATGGAATAATATTGCTATAACTTATGACGGAGCCACCAATTGGGGGATTTATAAAAACGGCAGTTTAATGGGAACGATTAATTTCGCGGTTGATTCAGATACTTCGTATAAATATTTCATTGGCGCCGGAGTGGATACAACAAACACAGGAGTTCAAACCCCAGAACATTTTTTCAAAGGCTCTGTTGACGATGTTCGGGTTTATAACCGCCTGCTTTCTAATCGTGAAGTCAGCGATTTATATAACTACGCCCCCGGGCCGATAGCCTATTGGAAGATGGATGAGCGCAACGGCCAGTATGCTTATGATAATTCGGGCAATGGGAATAATGCGACCTTGGGCGCCTCCGCCGTGAGCGGCTCCGACGACCCGGCTTGGGCCAATGGAAAATTCGGCGCCGGGCTGAAGTTTGACGGGGTGGATGATCGGGTAAGCGTAGAAGATAGCGATAGCACGGATATCGGTTTCTCCAATTTAACTATTTCTTTTTGGATGAAAAACAACAATGTTTCTTCTTTACAGAGGATAATAGCTAAATTGGCGACTAATGCGTCAGGGGCAGGATATTTCGTATCAACGGTTGGCGCCGGCAATCAGTTATATTTTCAGGCGCAAGACGGAGTTAATTCGCTTAATCCGGTTTTCAATCCGTATTTAAAAATTGATAATTTATGGCATTATGTTTCGGTTACTTTGGATCGGTCAATCTCCAGCGGAGTTAAATTTTATTTTGACGGAGTATCGCAGACTTGTAATAGTAATTGTTCTTATAACGCGACTTTATTGGGTAATATTTCCAATTCTTTAAAGCTGGCGCTAGGGAATAGAAGCGCAACCGATCCTGGTCTTCCTATGAATGGTTCTCTTGACGATGTTAAAATTTACAACTACGCCCGGACGCAAAAGCAAATTATTGAAGACATGAATGCCGGGCATCCGGCCGGAGGCAGTCCGGTTGGTTCGCAAACCGTTTATTATAAATTTGACGAAGGTTATGGCGCGACGGCTAATAATTCGGGCAACGGCGGAGCAACTTTAAACGGAACTTTAACTCCGGGCGGCGGAGGAGCTAACGATACGGCCGCCAAAATGTGGGATAACGCCGGAAAGTTCGGCAAAGGGGTAGAGTTAGACGGGACGGATGATTATATCAGCGTGCCGAATTTTACGTATTAATCCTTTCGTAGCATATTACGAATAGAATATGATTAATTCGTGGCGGGCATTTGACAGGAGTTTCTAAATAGTATATATTACCAATGTTGATAAAATTAAAATATCAACATTAATAATGTTGATAAATTTATGATAAATTCAAGCCTTTTGGAAAAAGTAATCATGGATCAAGCCCGAACATTCAAAGAAAAAGACGCCGGAATCGGCCGGGACGTTGATTTTGAGCAATATCTAAAAACCAAACATATAACAGTAATTTCCGGAATCAGAAGAAGCGGAAAGTCCACGCTGCTCAAGCAATTTTCAGAGCGTTATTCATCTTTTTATTATCTTAATTTTGATGACGAGCGGCTGATCGGTTTTTCCGTATCCGACTTTCAAACCCTGATGGTAATGTTTCAAAAACTTTTTCCTGCCAATGTGATTTTGCTTGACGAGATTCAAAATGTGCCAAAATGGGAGCGTTTCGCCCGTAGAATCTTTGAAGAAGGATATAAAATATATCTAACCGGTTCCAACGCCAAACTTTTAAGTTCCGAGCTGGCCACTCATCTCACCGGAAGATACCTGAAATTGGAGCTTTATCCCTTTTCTTTCAAGGAATTTTTAAGCTTCCATAATTTTTCTTATCGCGGGCTAACTTCAAAAAAAGAAGCCGGAATATTGAGGCATTTTGAGCATTTTATTCAAGCAGGAGGATTCCCTGAATTTGTGACGAGCGGCCGGCGGGAAATTATGGAGCAGATTTTTGAGGATATAGTTTATCGCGACTTAATTGCCCGTTTTAAGATTAGGGAAACAAAAAATTTCAAACTGCTGGTTAATTATGTGTTTACGAATTTTACCGGTGAAGCAAGCTATAATTCCATAAAAAATATTCTTGAATTCAAAAGCACCACTTCAGTGAAAAATTATATTGATTTTATTCAGGAAAGCTACTTGGCCTTTGAGCTTTTTAAGTATGATTATTCGCTGAAAAAGCAATATGTATCCAATAAGAAAATTTATGTAATTGATAACGGCCTGCGCAACGCGGTAGCTTTTTCCAATTCTCCTGATACGGGAAAATTATTGGAAAATACGGTGTTTTTGGAATTAAAAAGGCGCGGCGAAGAAATATATTATTACAAAGGAAAAAATGAATGCGATTTTATTACCAGGCAGGGCATGAAAATCAGCGAAGCGATTCAGGTGACGAAGAATATTGATCGCGATAATGAAAAGAGGGAACTTGAAGGCCTTTTAGAGGCCATGGAAAAATTTAAGTTGAAAAAAGGCTTGATTATAACGGAAAATCAGGAAGAAGGCAAAATTGTTAAAAGCAAAAAAATTAAAATAATTCCGGCCTGGAAATGGCTTTTGGAAAAAAAATAAAATTGATAATTATTAAAAAATGAATTCAAAATTCAAAATCAAAAATTATTTATTTTTAGCAATAATATTGGTTGCTTGTTTTGGCTTTTTTCATCCGGCCCAAGCAACATCAGGCAGAGGAAGTTTTTCAGCAAGTATTTTTGTTAATCCTTCCGGTTCAATAGCTTCAAAAGCCATAATCGGCAAAGCGGAAGAATTCAGAATGGCGACTGACGCGAACGGATTTCCTCTCTGCCAAGGAAAGTTTATGAGCAGCTGGGTAGCGGCCGCTACTTCTTCTATCGCGATTTCAATCGGGCAGTGGTCTCAAATCACTTGCGTATTTAATACAACGGATTTAAAAATTTATGTTAATGGAATACTCGCGGGGACGCAAGCGATCAGCGGAATTCCAGTAACTGCTAATGTTTGGAAAATCGGCAAGGACGACAGCGCGGGGACGCCTTACGGAATTTTAGCCGGCTTAGTGGACGAATATAAATTTTATAGTTATTCATTAACCGCTGACGAAATTAAAATTGATTATAATAAAAACGCGGCGCTAAAACTCGGTTCGTATTCCACCGATGTTAACGGCGTAGCCTCGTCTTCGGCCTCGGCGATTTATTGCGTGCCGGGTTCAACCGATCCGTGCGCGCCGCCGGTCGGGGAATGGAAGTTTGAAGAAGGTTCGGGGCAAAGCGCGCAAGATACGAGCGGGAACGGAAATACGGGAACTTTGGGTACCGTCTCTACACCCGATTCGGCAGATCCGGTTTATGCTAATGGAAAAGTCGGCAAGGGGTTGAAGTTTGATGGGGCGGATGATTATGTGGATGTGGGTGATATAACGGACGGCCTAAGTCAAGTTACTATATGTGCATGGGCAAAATCCGCTGTAGCAGATTTTGGAAGGGAGATGTCTATTGCCAGAGAATCTGCACAAATCAATCTTCAGAGGAGAGATGATAGTAATCAACAGTTTTATTTTTTAGTTTATAATGATAGCACGTCCGTTGCTGCATTGGGAGATACCTTTTATACGGATACTAATTGGCATTATGTTTGTGGAGTTTACAATGGAGCTACTGTCGATTTATATGTTGACGGAAAAGACGATGAAGCCGCAGTTAATTCTTTAACTGGAACTGTTAGGAGCACAGTTGCGAATTTACAGATATCTGGATCTGATTTTTGGAGCGGAATGCTTGACCAAGCCCGCGTTTACAACTACGCCCGGACGCCGGCACAAATCGCTTGGGAATATAATCAAGGCGCGCCTGTCGGGCATTGGAAAATGGACGAATGCCAGGGCGGGGTGATCCATGATTCTTCGCCTAATAAAAATAACGGCCAACTCTATATCGGCACGGGTGGCACGCAAACCGCCACCGGCACCTGCCAAACCGCCGATACGGTTTGGGGCAATGGCGCTTCGGGAAAACGAAACGCCTCGCTTAATTTTGATGGGAGTGATGATTATGTAAATCAGCCCACTTCCGTGAGCGGCGTGCAATCGGTTAGTTTTTGGGCTTATCCGACTTCTAATTCTCAATCATTTCTTCAGCTAACCGGCGGCGCTGGGGCGAAGATAATAACTTCAAGCAATGGAACAGTGAGCGCGAATGGATTTGCCAGCCCGACAATTTATGTCAACGGCATAGCTAACGGAAAAGTTTTGGCTAGCACCTGGAATTATATTACCGTTACTACCGGCACCGCTATTACCGCTAATGCTATTAAATTGGGCCTAGTTGGCGCTACCTATTATTCAGGTAAATTGGATGATATCCAGATTTTTAATTACACCCTAACTCCGGTGCAGATTAAAAATTTATATACCGGCGGGGCGGTAAGGTTTGGGCAGTAGAGGAATTGGATTCCTTTAAAGGAATCCAATTCCTGAACCGGCGGCGCGGTCAGATTCGGGAATTAAATCCCCCTAGCCCCCTTTGCTAAAGGGGGCAAGAAAAGAGGGAGGAGCGGTGAGGTTTGGAAATAAAATAAAAAATGATAAAAATTTTATGAAAAAAAATAAAAAAATCGCGATTTTTGAAGGACAGAAAATTCGCCGAATTTGGGATGAAAATAAAGAATTATGGTATTTTTCCGTGGTGGATGTTGTTGAAGTTTTAACTGACAGCGTGGATGCTCGAGATTATTGGTATAGGATGAAGATTAGAGTGAAAAATGAGGATGGAATTGAGTTGTCGACAATTTGTCGACAACTGAAATTAATAGCTAATGACGGCAAATATTATTTAACTGATGTTGCTGACACGGAAGGGATATTTAGAGTCATCCAATCAATACCCTCGCCTAAAGCCGAGCCGTTTAAATTATGGCTGGCTAGAATCGGCTATGAGCGGGTTGAAGAAACCGAAGATCCGGAAAAAGGCATTCAAAGGGCTATGGCCACCTATCTTAAAAAAGGCTATTCTAAAGAATGGGTGGACTTGCGCTTAAAGAGCATGGAAATCAGAAAAGATTTAACCAATGAATGGGATAAGCGAGGCGTTAAAACGTCCGATGAATTCGCAATTTTGACCGACGATATAACTTTCGCCTGGGCCGGGCTGAAAATAAAGGATTATAAAAAACATAAAGATTTAAAGAAAGAAAATTTACGGGACAATATGACTAATTTGGAATTAGTTTTAAATATGCTGGCCGAAACCGCGACCGCGGAAATTTCCAAAAAGCGCCAGCCTAAAAATTTTCCGGCCAATCGCAGGGTAGCGAGAGAGGGCGGCGGCATTGCCGGAACGGCGAGAAAACAAATTGAAGCTAAAACCGGACAGCCGGTAATTTCCAATGCCAATTTTCAAGCGCGAAAAAAGCTGTTGAAAAAATAATAACTAATTTATAAATATATGCAAAAAATAATAAATTTCCTCAAGTACAACAACGCCGCGGTTATAATCCTCGCGATTATTTTAATCCTCGGCGGCGGCGCGCTCGCGGCCGGCCCGGAAAATATCGGGGTTAAACAGACCAGCGTAGAAGGCACGGACAATACGCTGCTACTTTCGGCTGATTTAAGCGCGTTTAATATGGATTTTAAAATTGAAAAAATTGAGCAGGATGAAAATTATTATTACGCGACCTATAGCTATTTGGATTTAACGGTTATAGACAGCGCCTGGCAATACCAGCTAAGCTCAAAAACGCAAAAAATCAGCAAAAAAATCAGAGAAGATTTAGGCGTTTATCTGGCCAAGTTTTTAGCCAAGCATTACCAGGCGCGGGTTAGAGAGCTAAAGCAGGCTAAAGCCGAAGCCGAGTCGTTAGGCGAACAAAGACGAATAGAAGTCACGGAATACAGCGGCTTAATCGGTTTAACCCTTGATTTAGCGGCTAAAGTTTTTCCCGGCTACGAGCCGATAGTGAAAACAGAATTGCCCGCGCCGGAATTCAACCTGCCCGACTTTAACGCCGACGCGCCGGAGAACAGCCCGGCGGATAATTTAACGCAGATTTATAACGATTACATAGCCGCGCATCCGGAAATTTTTACCACGCCGATGCCGGACGATACGGCCAGCGGCACGCCGGAGACGGTCGTTCCGGAAGATACTACCGTTCCGGACGAGACCGTAACTCCGGAAACCCCGCCTGAATCTGAAACTCCGATCATCCCCGAGCCGGACAGCGTGGACATTATTGAATTGCCGGTTGAGGAGCCGGCGAGCGAAACTCCAGTAGCCGAGCCTGCGCCTGAAGCACCGGTATCAGAAAGTGAAACAGCGCCGGCGGAAAACGCGGCGCCCAGCGAACCGGCGGAATAGTTGTATTTATGTCATTGCGAACCCCGTAATCGGGGTGAAGCAATCCCACGGACAATTTTATAGAGTAAATTTTTATAGCAGGAACAATCTATAAATGTTTTAGGAATCCGATTCCTTCGGAGGAATCGGATTCCTTCCGCCTTCCTTCCGCCGCATACGGCCTTCTCGCAATGACAAAAAGAGATAAGCTCGCAATGACAAAAGAGAAGTTCGCGATGGCAGATAAATATGAAATTAAAAAAACTGAAAAATTTTTTCAAGCCTAAAAAAACCGCTATTATAGCGGCGGTTTTGCCTTGTTTGCTTATCGCCATATTGGGAAGCCTGGTTTATTGGAGCGTAACCGGCCAAAATGACAAAACCGCTTTTAATTTCGCCCTGCCCGCGACTTACGACCAGCCGATAAGAATAACTTTAGCCGGCCGGGAGCTTCTAATTTCTCCTCTAGGCAACGTTGCCTCGGCTAAAGCCGAGACTGATAAAGATAATAGTAATATCATCAGATACCTAGACGCTTTTACCAATACGGATATCGTCCAGACAAAATATGCCAACAAACTCAAAGAAGATATTATTTTAAAACAGCCGGGCCATCCGGAAATTTTTGAATATCAAATCAATGTTCAGTTATACGATTTCATAAAAAGCGAGTCGGGCGATTTTGTTTTTTATCAAAAAGGCAAAAGCGGCGAGGAGCTGTATAAGCTTTTTACCATTCCGGCGCCATTTTTAGTTGACGCGGACGGAATAAAAAGTTCGCTTAACGACGTGGAAACTTTTTTAACCGGCGACGGCCGGCTGACTTTAAAACCCAGCGTTGAATGGCTAACCAAAGCTAAGTATCCGGTGATTTTAGATCCGACCATAGAAATCAGCATAATAAATGTTCATTCCCATCCGGCTCAAGGCGAAAACTGGACGGTTGAATTTAAAACCCAAGGCGCGGGTGATTTAAAAATTATTCCTAATGATCAAGCGACCATAGACGACGATGAATTCGTGTCTTTGAGCTGTGGGACCGAAAAACGCGATGCGCAAATTTTAGCAGGAGATATTATTTTTTATCCAAATTGGTCGTGCGGTGAAACAGCGACAGTTATTCACTATACCAAAAAAGCCGGCCAGCATACTTTAAGATTTGAGCTCGGGGAGCAGATTGCCTTCGCCTATAATCAGTCCCTTCCTGCCGACCCCGTCCACTCCAAAACCGAAACCTTAAGGCCGAACGGCGCGGGCAGCGAAACGGCCATTACTAATCAATTTCCTGCTTCCGGCGAGCATTGGGACAAGATTGATGAAACGACGGCGGATGATGATAGTACTTATGTCATGACAGGCGGTTCCTGGCAAAGAGATCTTTATGCTTTGCCAAATCATGCTAGCTCGGGGAGAATCAATTATGTCAAGATTTACGCGCGCTTGAAAAATAATTTAGGTTCCGCTTCTAACGGTAAAATTTCTATCAGAACAAATGGTACTGCTTATGATTCCAGCGCCTATCCCCTTACAACCAGTTGGGCAAATTATTCCAATACTTGGGCAACGAACCCGCAGACCGGCAAGGTCTGGACTTGGGCTGAAATAGACGCGCTTGAAGCCGGTGTTTCCCTGAATAGCGCAAGCATACTTAAAGGCCAGCCGATTTTAATGGCCGACGGCAGCCAGAAAAATATTGAAGACGTAAAAATTGGCGATGAAGTGATGTCATATAATTTGGATTTAAAAAAAGCTGAACCGGACAAAGTTGTTGGGCTGGGGGGCGGCTCGCATGATGACTACCTTGTTTTTAACGGCACCTTAAAAACTTCACTGAACCATGTTATTTGGACGACCAGCGGCTATAAGCCGGCGGAAGAGATAAAAGTCGGCGACTGGCTTTTAAATTCCGCGGGCGAGGAAGTTGAAGTTCGGCAAATAGAATATGTTAAAGAAAAAGTTGACACCTATGATTTAACCATAGAAAAAAATCATAATTTTTTCGTCAGCAATTATTTGGTTCATAATCGTGATATTATCAGTGGACTTGCCACGCAAGTTTATGTGGAAGTTGGTTATACGCCGACGACGCAAATCAACTCGCCGCTTTCCGGACGATTTAAAGATTCGTCGCTGGTCGGCTACTGGAGTTTTGACGGCGCGGATATGAGCTGGGGGTCTACTACGGCCGAAGCGCTGGACCGTTCGGGCAATAGCAACAACGGCAATGTGATTGGTTTTGACAGTAAATCCACGGCCTCGGGCATTTCCGGCCAAGCGTTAAGTTTTGACGGGGTGGATGATTATGTGGATGCGGGAGCAAACAGTATTACAGGCAGCAATCCATTTACTTTGGCGGCTTGGCTAAAAAAAGGAGGTGTTCAGCCGGATGGTTACGGCTTAGCTGTTTTTATTGGAGATGCTTCCTCTGACCAATCTGCTTGGATTGGTTGGTGCAGTACCGCCCAGCATGGAACCGCTAATTCAATCGGCGGCGGTTTTTACGGCACGAATTATGGTTCCGGTATTACTGACAGTGATTGGCATTATGTGGTTCAAACTTTTGCCGGCGGAAGCAATGGAGCGGTTGTTTTATATGTTGACGGCGTGCCGAAAGTAAATGATAACATGACTCCAAATTTACAAAATACCTCGGTCAGATTTGGTAAGACCAATACAGGGACAGCGTATTCTTATAATGGTTTTGTTGACGACGTCCGCATTTACAATCGTGCTTTGTCGCCTGCGGAAATTTCCGAACAATACCGCGCCGGCTCGGCGCGGATGAAAGTTAATTCTCCGGCGCCGGCGGTCGCCGATACCGCTAGTTCATTGGTCGGCTATTGGAGTTTTAATGGCGCGGATATGAACTGGGGATCTACTACGGCCGAATCACTAGACCGGAGCGGAAATAATAATAACGGCGATGTGCTTAATTTTGACAGCAAGTCCACGGCCTCGGGCATTTCCGGCCAGGCGCTAAGTTTTGACGGGGTGAATGATTATGTTTCAATTTCTGATAACGGAACGGTTTTAGATTTTACTAATACCAGCCAATATACTTGGTCAAGCTGGATAAAAAATGCCAGCACAACTTCGGGGATTTCATGCTTTTTGTCAAAAGATTTTGGAGCCACGGGGAAAACAGCGGGATTTAATTTATGTTTAAATCAGACCGGCAGTACAGCGGACGTTGTAATTTGCAAAGGAAATTCATCTTTTGCGTTAGATTGCTCCAGCGGATTAGGATTAAATATCCCGGTTAACCAGTGGAATAATATTTCCATTACTTATGATGGAGCTTCTAATTGGGGAATCTATAAAAACGGTAGCTTTAGGGGAAATGTTAGTTTTGCGGTAACATCTGATACTTTATATAAATATTTTATTGGCGCAGGAGTAGATACGATAAGTATCGCAGGTCAAACCCCAGAATATTTTTTTAAGGGTTCTATTGACGACGTTCGGGTTTATAACCGCACCCTTACGGCTGATGAAATTTTGCAATTGTATAATTTTGGCGCGAGAAGGGCGGAGGTTAGGCAGTAATAAAATTAATTTTCTAATTCCTAATCAATTTTAATAATAAATCCCAAACCCCAATGACCAATGACCAAGCAAATCCCAATGGCATAAAACCCAAAGCAAAATACGATTTAGAAGAAAGAACAGCTAAATACGCGGAAGCAATAATAGATTTTTCAAGAAAACTGCCGCAAGATACTATCAGCCGGCCATTGATAAATCAAATAATCAGATCAGGAACCAGCATAGGAGCAAACTACAGCGAGGCGGATGAAGCCAGCTCTAAAAAAGATTTTTTAAATAAGATTGCCATAGCTAAAAAAGAAACAAAAGAAACTAAATATTGGTTAAGGATTATCGCTCATGCGTTACCGCAATATAAAGATGAGGCCAGAATATTATGGCGGGAAGCCCAGGAATTAAATTTAATTTTTGCCGCTATAACCAGGAACTGTAAAAATAAAAATTAGGATTTAGGGTTTATGATTTTATTGGTCATTGGGGTTTGGTTGTTGGGATTTAATATATATTTAAATTCATGTCCGAAAAATTCATAAATAAAATAGATGGCTTAATATCAATCTTAATCAAGGCGACTATTTTTCTCTTGCCTTTATTTTTTTTACTTTGGACTAGCGAATATTTTGAGTTTAATAAGCAATTTTTACTCCGCCTGATTATGCCTTTGGCGCTATTTTTATGGCTCGCGCGTCAAGCGGCAAGAGGAGAGATAACCATTAAAACTAATCCCTTAAATCTGCCGATTATAATTTTTTTAGCCTTAACCGGCCTGTCGGCTATTTTTAGTTTAGATATATTTTCTTCTTTTTTCGGCTCTTACGGCCGTTTTTCCGACGGCTGGCTCGGCTTATTAAGCCTGGCGATTTTTTATTTTTTATTAATCAATACCGGCCTGGCCGACAGCGCGGCAAAGATTTTTGTTTTGCTGAAATTATTATTTTATTCAGCCGGCGCGGCGGCAATTATTTCGCTGCTAGCCATGTTCGGCGCGACGCAATCGCTCGCGGCCGGCTGGTTTAATATTTTAGCTTTACCTTCGTTTAATCCGGCCGGCGAATCGTTTTTGAGTTTAGCTGTTTTTTTAGCCGTGATGGCGGTTTTAGCCGCGGGATTTTTATTTTCCGGCGCCATAAAAAAACTTGACCGTTTTATTTTTAGCGCCGGCCTGGCTTTGTTTTTAGTAGTTTTAGCGCTAATAAATTTTTATTTAAGCTGGATAATATTGGCTTTAGGCGCCGGGCTTTTAATTATTTTTTGCTGGCTTAAAATCGGTTTTAGTTTTAAAAAAATATTAAATTATTATTTATTAATTCCTATCGCCTTAATGCTGGCGGCTGTTTTAATGCTGGTCTTGCCTAACTTCAGCCCGGCTAAAATAATTTTGGGCCGCGAATTGCCGAGCGAAGTTAGGCTTGATTATAAAACAGCGGTTTTAATAACGAAAAATGTAATTAATAAAAATCCGATTTTCGGCAGCGGACCGGCGACTTTTTCCCAAAGCTTTTCCCTTTACCGCCCGGCCGAGCTTAATAAAAATAATTATTGGCAGGTTAGGTTTGATAAAAGCTATTCGCAATTTTTAGAAATACCGGCTACCTCCGGATTGCCGGCGCTTTTAAGCTGGCTCTTAGTCGTTAGCCTGATAATTTACATAAATATAATTTTATTTATCAAATATTTTAAAAATCGCCAGCCGGCGCTCGCGGACGGGGACTATGATTTAATTACCGCCGTCTTTACGGCTTTTCTTTTATTATTTTTCGCCCAGCTGTTTTTTCCGGTTAACACGGTTTTAAATTTTTCCGCCTGGCTTTTCGCCGCGCTGGCGATCGCTTTTTGGCAAATCCATAATCAAGCGGTTTTTAAAGAAAAAATATTCAATTTAAAAACAACCGCGATATTATCTTGGCTGTGGCTCCTCGGCTTGTTTTTATTAAGCGCTTTATGCCTGCCGCTGGCATTTTTTGAAATAAAATTTTTTACGGCTGAAATAGTTGCGGCCCCTGCCTTTAGCAGCGAAGCTAATTTGCTGTTAGCGGTTAAGCTAAATCCCAACCGAGCCGAATACCATATCAAGCTGGCTGAATTTTATTTAAATCGCGCGCGAGTAGAAGCGGCTAAACCGCGAGGCGAAAAAGACAATAATGTTACGGAGCTATATATTACCCGATCAATAGAAGCCGGCCGGCGAGCCGTTTTAGCCGCGCCCAATTCGGTACAAACCCACGAGACACTTGCCATGATTTACCGCGATGTCCGGCCGCTAACCATCGGAGCGGAAATTTGGGCCGTACAGTTTTTTACGAGCGCTTTAGCGCTGGAGCCGACTAATCCGATCTTAGCCGCCGAGCTGGCTAAAGCTTATTTAAATAATAATGACGCGGCCAGCGCGGAAAAATATTTTATTAAGGCCTTAGAGCTGAAAGCCGATTACTACGAAGCTAAATTTGGCCTGGCCAAAGCTTATTTAAAAAATAAAAAAGATTATTTGGCGCTTAATCTTTTAAATGAATTGGCTACGGAAGTTTATGACGCGGAAATTTTTTATGAGCTGGGCAGATTTTATTATAACCACGGCGAAATCGCTAAGGCCATAGACAGATTTAAGCTGGTTTTAAACATCGCGCCCAAACATTCCAACAGCTTATACAGCTTAGCCGTAGCTTACGAGGCTAAAGGCGATACTGAAGAAGCCTTAAAATATTATAATCAAGTATTGGAATTAAATCCGGGAAATGAAGAAGTGATTAAGAAAATTAAAGAGTTAAGCGGTAAATCCCGCTAGAAGGGTATTATAATCAGGATCTCGGTTCGCTGATTGTAAAATATTTATATATTTCGTTACTCTCTTTTTTATATGATTACATTCGTGGCGCTGCGCTAGGTGATTCCGCTCCGCTTGGGGCCGCTTTTTTAGAAAAAGCGGCGCAAAAATCGCGAGCTAGAGAAAAATTTAGGAATTTATGCCAATAATTTCTAACAAAATTTTCAACTCGCTCCGCTCAAACAGGAAAATTTTGTAAAGAAATTTTGCCATAAATTTTATCCTAAATTTTTCTAGGCTCGCCTTAAAATACAAATTCCCTGGTGAGTTTAAATTTTGATTTTTATTTTTATAAAAAAAGAAGGACACGGCTTTAAAAAAGCGGTGTCCTTTTGAAATTAATTGTTTTTATTTCTTCCCCTCGTTTACAGTATGACTCCTGCGTAAGCTTCGGCTACAGTTTTATATCGCCAGCCGATTTCGGCGATGGTTTCCTCCGGCAGAAGGGGGATGGGCGGATCAGGTTTGCCGGCTAAGCGCGCTTCATCAAGCTGGCGCTTGTAGCCTATTTTGATAAGTTCCTGACGAATAAATTCCTTGGAATGGTGTTCGACGATGCCGTATCTTAATTTATCAAGCGGTACTGGTCGATCCTCGTCCGGCGTGCAGAAAACGTCGCCAATCATTTTTTTTCTCCCCGGCCCCATAATGGGTTCGCATTTACCGTCAAGTAAAGCGTAGCCGACTCTGGCCATCGCCAGGGAGCAGGCGCCGATTAAGCGATCAATCATTGACCAATACTGGTCGCGATCCTCGGGGGTTATGCCGGCCATGGCCAGCATTTCTTCGTCGGATAGATCACGGTCGATTTTTTCAAATTTTGTCGTGAACATATGGATCGGGTAGGGGAACGGGGTTCCGACTGCAGGAATAACACCGGCCGGCAAGCCATAATCTTCCGGCTTCTTTTTACCTGATCTGAAATCGCGATCAATACTGCCGGCATTATTAAGGCGATAAATATGTTCGGCCGGGATGACATAGTTTTCGTCTTTCGCGGTCATGTGGCGATTCGTAATGATCTGGGCTTCTTTGACGCGGATAGTCACATCGTCAATCTGCTCCACGAAATGGGTGGGTATGCCTATTTCCGCCGCTATCCGGAAAGATTTGACCGCACAAGCACACATAGCCCTGTCTTTTCCCGGAATGCCGTAGCTGGCCCGTCCGACGTCAAAGACCGAAAACCATTTCGTAAAACGGAAAGCGATGTCGGTTTTATCCACCCGATAGATGTCTTTGGCGCTACCCCTTCTAATTAACGTTAAATTCGTGAGTTTCATGTTCTTATCTCCCTTCCATTTTTGTTTTTTGGTTACTGGCTCAAGGTTAATCAGGCCAGCCGGCTTTTTTAAGTTTTTCCGCTTTATCTCTGGTTTCATATATTAGTTTTTTGCGGTATGTAGAGAGCTTATTTTCTATCGCGGTATCACTAATCGCCAGAATTTCTATGGCCAGAAGAGCCGCATTGGCCGCTCCGTTAATCGCCACCGTTGCTACGGGAATTCCTGTGGGCATTTGCGCGCTTGAAAGTAACGCGTCAAGTCCGTTGACCGCTGTCAACGTTTTACCGGCTATAGGTATGGCTATTACCGGCCTGACTGTTCGAGAAGCTATAGTTCCAGCCAGATGAGCGGCGGCTCCGGCCGCGGCGATAAAAATTTTACAACCGCGATTTTGCTCCCAGTCCCTGACAATTCTCTCTAAATCTTCAGGCGTACGGTGAGCGGAACAGATTGTCGCGGCATAAGGAATTTTGAATTCTTCAAGTATTTCTTTCGCTTTTTCAACGATCGGTACGTCCGAATCGCTGCCGATAATAACTCCGACTGCAATAGGTCTTTTTTCCGTTGTCATGACTTCCTCCTCCTTTGGCGGTTAGTGGTTATTTTATTCTTTCAAAATTTCTTGATACAGAAACGCTTCATTGCGCAAGAGGAACGACGGGCTGAAAAGTTTTTTCCATTCCGCCTTGCATGATTCATCAGAGAAGATTTTGGCGAGAGCCTGGTTCCACTTCGCAACGTCAGCTTCAGACGCTTTCAACAGCTCATGCGTTGCCAGCGATGCCGTGAGTATTTTTGTCTCAATGGTCATGCCGCAATCGCAAGCAGTGTTTTTAAACCTTTCGAGCCATTGGTCCGCCTGAGTTAAGTCTTTAAGAGTCATGGTTTTATACTCTTTCATCAGTTGATCCGGTTCAAGGACATTAAAAGCGGCCAGTTGCACGATGCGATAACATTCTTCGGCAGTTAAGCCAAGCGCGACCGCTTTCTTTTTGATAAATTCTTTAGCTTCATCCGAGGCATAGCAGCCGCGAGATTCAACAATCTCCATCAGCATGTTTTCCTGATGCACATCAAGCCCTGACAATACTTTATTCATAGTTTCAAGGCAATGGATGACGATGTGGAATAAATCAGGCCAGGCAACTCGCTCGACGCATGACTGCTCAATGGCTCTTTCCTCCCAGGTGCGGATGTTCTGCAAGATGGCAATAAAGCACCCCATCCCCAGCCTGGACATGCCTTCCATTTGTTCGGTGCTTATCGTATTCCGCTTATGCGGCATAGCCGATGAACCCATTTGTTCCTTATTAAATGGTTCCTGATAAATTGGGCGGCCGCTTCTCGCTCCCAGCCTTATGTCAAGAGAGATTTTTTCCAGCGTAAAAATCAGCTGGCAAAGCGCCGACGCGAGCATAGCATATATTTCCCGCGGCATAATTTGGGTAGCGCCGTAAAATGGCTTGAAGCCAAGGTAGCCCAAGGTTAATTTTTCCAATTCCGGATCAATATTTCCGTAGTTGCCTACGGCGCCGGACATTTTTGAAAAATTAAGATAGTGTTCGATAAATGAGAGGAGCCGGAGGTCAATAGCCAGCTGTTCGCGCCAGCCAAGGCATCTTTTGCCGAAAGATTGAAGTTTGGCGCCTTGGCCGTGAGTATGCGCGTACATGACAGTGTATTTATATTTAACGGCCATTGTTCCAAGAATGTTAAAAGTAATTTCAACCTCTTTTTTAACTTCAGCCACCGCATCTTTTAACATTCTAATAAACGCCGACTCTTCCGTGTCGTAGGAGGTTATATCTTCATGCACCTTAGCCGCGTCATCTTCGTCCAAATGCCTGTTTCGTTCTCCGAGAAAAGAGTTGAGATCATGTTTTAATCTCTTCTCTAATTCATGAAGATAAGATATATCGATTGGGTGCTTTCCCCAGATTCCTATAATCCGTCGGTATATTTTATCTTGCAGTATGCCTAACTCCACCCTGGCCCGCAGCAACATTTTTTCGGTCATTTCCCAAAGTAAATATTTTCTTGGTTCGTTAAATATCTCCTCTATCTTTTGCTTCTGGTATCGCTTTATCATCTCTTTCACCTTTTCCTTTCGTTTAAGTTATTGGTTTATATTTCTGTTTCAGTTAATTTATTTTAATTTTAAGGAACATAAAAAGCCAGCTCCTCCTAAGCCGGCCTCCTTTTAGTTTTTGTTATATTAGAATAAAATGGGAGAAAAAGCAAGCGTAAAATTTTATAATAAAAAAAGGGTTTCGGCTTGTAGGCGCGAAACCCTGTATAGTCCTCTTGGCGAGGATGGTTTAGTGTTTGAAGCTTCTCTGCCCGGTGTAAACCATCGTAACATCCACCTCGTTGCAGGCTTCAATGGATTGGTAATCGTTATCCGATCCACCCGGCTGAATAACGCAGGAGATTTCCTCCCTAATTCCGACATCAACTCCGTCGCGGAAAGGGAAGAACGCATCGCTTACCATTGCGGCTCCGGACAATCCTCCTTTTTCTCTCGCCACCCTTTTGTCTATTTCCGCTTTTCTATCTTCATCTTTAAAGTCGTTATATGCAATTCCGTATGTTTCAAAGCAATACCTGTCAGCCAGCTTTCTGTAGGCTTTATCTCTGGCTATCTCGGCAACTCCGACCCTGTCCTGCTCACCGGTTCCGATGCCGACGGTCACTTTATCTTTAACATAGATGACCGAATTGGAAGTAACACCCGATTCGACCAGCCAGCCAAAAAGCATATCTTCGTATTCTTCCTTGGTTGGTTTTCTGTTTATTCTGTAAGCGTTTCCCTTGTACACGCACTCGGCAAGCCTGAGACTCTCTTTAGTACGGGCTTCGGGCACGAATGACCATTGAGCGACAATTCCGCCGTCTATGAGGCTTTTGAATTCAACGCATCTTTTACCGACAAAAGCCCAGAGTCTTTCTATATTTTCGATTCTAATCACCCTTAGATTTTTCTTCTTCGCGAAAATATCCATGACTCCGGTTTCAAATTCAGGCGCCACCACCACTTCGGCATACTGCATGTTTATCGCTTCGGCCGTCGCCAAGTCAACCGCTCGGTTAAGCGCGATACAGCCGCCGAAGGCCGCGACTCTGTCCGCCATATTGGCCTTGATATATGCCCGTTCAAGAGATTCATCCTGGGCAACGCCGCAAGGGTTGTTATGTTTAACAATAACCACGGTGGGCGTGTCGGTAAAATACCTGAGAATGTTCAGGGCATTATCCGCGTCGGTCAGGTTGGTTTTCCCGGGATGCTTGCCGGACTGAAGCAGTTCGATATCTGAAGCAAGACAATTGCCCGGCAGAATTGTCTGTGTCTCACCTAGTACCAGGTTCCCGTTTGTAAGCTTGTAAAGAGCGGCCTCCTGCCCCGGGTTTTCCCCGTAGCGCAGCCCTTTTTCCACACCGTCGATCGTCCAGGTTGCTTTTTCATAAAAAAGTGTCTGTCGCTTTTTTCCGTCAACAAAGCTGATTTCCATTTTTGGCGGGAAATGGTCATCCATAATGGTTTTATACATTTTTTTTAGGTCTTGTTGTGCCATTTATCTTACCTCCCTACGGTACGGTTAAATGGTTAATCGATTATTGTGTAGCATTTTTTACATCATCAATAGTTATGTCGCCGAGGAAGTCGGCGATATTTCGGTCGTATCTGGCCGTATGGCTGAATGCCTTTTTGGCCAGGTTAAAGCGTAAGCCTAAAGGGATTGCCCCTTCATTTTTTTCCATTGCTATAATGACCGGAATATAATCAGTCGGGTCAACGACTGAAGCCACACGCAGGAAATTCTTGGCCGAGGCTCTTATCATACAAGGCCCGCCGATATCAATATTGCCCCGCGCTTCTTCGGCCGTTACGCCAGGTTTCAAGATGGTTTTAGAAAAGGGGTAGAGATTAACCACGACCATATCAATAGGAACGCTTTTTGTTCTTTCCAGATCCGCCTGATGGGCTTCGTTATACGTTTCAGTAAGAAGCCCGAGATATATTTTGAAATCAAGCGTCTTAACCAGGCCGCCCTGGGTTTCGGGCTGTCCGGTATAATCAGCTACTTGAGTTAAACAGCTTTTGGCTCTGTCGCCGAGGATTTTGGTAATTTCTCCGAACGTACCGCCGGTAGAAAAAATTCTGATGCCCGGATTTATTTCCATAAGCTGCGGAATAAAAGGATCAAGGCCCTTTTTGTCTGAAACGCTTATTAACACGTTTCTTACCTCTACCAAACCATCAATTTTTTCAACAACATTGATTGACATAATCCACCTCCATTTTTTAAGTTGCAGTTAGTTTATATTCACCTGAAATATCGCCAAGCTCCTTAATGACAATTCTAATTTTTAAGGAACATAAAAACCAAACTCCTTGTTTGGTCTCCTTTGGTCGCCTACGCTAAAGCTTAGACGAACCGATGTGCCGCTGGTCGGAGTCGAACCGACATGGGATTGCTCCCACACGATTTTGAGTCGTGCGCGTCTACCAGTTTCACCACAGCGGCTTGATTATAAAATAAAACTAGCAATTATTGCTAGCGGTTTTATTATAAATTATATCATTAAAATTGTCAAAGCAAGAGAAATGAGTTATAATATTGTGGTAAATATAAAATTATATGTCATTGCGAGAAGCCCGTAATCGGGCGACGAAGCAATCTAATTATTTGTCATCTCGATGAGCGGAGCGAGGAGAGATCTATAATAGCTGGTTAGCGCGATTACTAAATATTATAGATTTCTCGCCTACGGCTCGAAATGACAAAAAAATATTGTCGCTCGCAATGACGAAACTGCCAAATGGGTAAAATTATTTCCATAGTCAATCAAAAAGGCGGGGTGGGTAAAACCACCACGGCTTTAAATTTGGGCGCTTATTTAGCTTATCTCGGCAAGCTGGTTTTACTCGTGGATATTGACCCGCAGGCTAACGCCACCTCCGGCTTAGGCATTGACCATAAAAACTTGGAGCATGGAGTTTATGAAGCTTTAATCGGGCAAAAGCCGATTTTTGAAATTATAAAATACACTTTGCAGGACGGCTATAAAATCGCTCCGGCCACGATCGCTTTGGCCGGCGCCGGCATTGAACTCGTCAATATGGAAGACAGGGAATTCAGGCTGGCGCGAATTTTAGATCTTGTTAAAGATGAATATGATTATATTATTATTGACGGACCGCCATCAATGGGATTATTAACGGTAAACAGCTTAGTGGCCGCGGACGAAGTCTTAATTCCGATTCAAAGCGAGTATTTCGCCTTAGAAGGCTTAAGCCAGCTTTTAGAAACTATCGGTTTGGTGCAAAATAATTTAAAGCCGGAATTAGGCATTATGGGCGCGGTCATTACCATGTTTGATAAGCGCAACCGCTTGTCCGGCTCGGTCATGAACGAGCTTTACCAATATTTTCCCAATAAAGTTTTTAGAAGCATTATTCCGCGCTCGGTTAAGCTGGCCGAAGCGCCGAGCTACGGCCGATCCATTTTATATTATGACCCGGCGTCAAAAGGCGGCCGGGCGTATGAAAAATTGGCAAGAGAGGTAATTGATTTAGAGAGAAAATATTAATAAAAAAATCCCAAACCCCAATATCCAATGACCAATAAAATCCTAAATTTTAAATCCCAAAAATTAAATTAGGATTTGGAGTTTAAAATTTTATTGGGCATTGGGATTTGGAAATTAGGGTTTAAAAATTTTAAAATAATTAATTAAATATAATTTTATAACAATATGCCTAATAACAGCCTTGGTCGGGGACTAGGCTCCCTGATTCCGCAAAAAGTCAATAGAGCCGCTATGACATCGGCCGGCGATGCCGTGGTTGACGTGACCAGCGTTGATGACAGAGGAAAAGTTTTGCAGTTAAAACCGGACGAGGTCGCGCTTAACCCCATGCAGCCGCGTAAGAATTTTAACGAGCATCAGCTTAACGAGCTGGTTGAATCAATTAAGCAGTACGGCATTATTCAGCCGCTGATCGTTACGCAAAAAAACGGCAAGTATGAATTAATCGCCGGCGAAAGGCGCTTAAGAGCGGCGAAAATTTTAGGTCTTACGTCCGTGCCGGCCATAGTCAGGCAGGCTGACGAGCAGCAAAAACTGGAACTGGCGCTCGTAGAAAATCTGCAAAGGGAAGATTTAAACGCGATTGAAACGGCCATCGCTTACCGCAAGCTGATTGACGAATTTAATTTAAGCCAGGAAGAATTAGCGGTTAGAGTCGGCCGGTCGCGCCCGGTCATAACCAATACTTTAAGATTTTTAAATTTGCCCGGAGAAATCCAGGAAGCTTTAATCCAGGGGAAAATTACCGAAGGCCATGCCAAAATAATCGTCGGGCTAGAAAGCGAAGCCCGGCAATTCGCGCTGTATAAAAAAATATTATTAAATAAAATGACGGTTGACGACTCGCTAAAAGAAACCAGGATTATGGGCGGGACCAAGCAGGCCAGGATTAAGATAAATTACGCTGATAAAGACAAAGAATTCGCTTTCCGCCAGTTTTTCGGCACCAAAGCCGAAGTTAAGCGCAAAGGCAAGGGCGGAGAAATTATTATTTATTTTTATAGCGACGAGGAGCTAGGGGAATTAGTGGCTAAGATAAAAAATTAATTTTTTTGTCATCTCGACGACTGCAGGGAGGAGAGATCTATAATACTAAGCGCGGCCATAAAAACAAGGTAATTTTAGCTAAGATGTATTATAGATTTCTCCCCCGCAAAATGCGGGGTCGAAATGACAGAATAATAAAATATGGATGATATTAAAGACAAATTTAAAAATAAAAAATTTCAAGCGAATATTATAATTTACGCCGTAATTTTTGTTATTATAATTTTATTATTAAATTGGCTGGTAAAATCCGGGCAAACTTCTAGAAATAAAAATCAAGAGGAAAATTTCAGCGATTACTATAAGAGCTTATTAGTTAAGTGCGATAAGCAAGACGAAAAAATATATAACTGCTGTTTTGCTTCGGTGGCTTATATGGCGGCCAATAACTTGGAACTGGCCGGCATCGGCTGCCAGCCGGCGTTTAAGCTTAATACTTTCGGCTGCTTAGGCTCTTATAAGTGGTGCGAGATGGTTAGATAATAAAAACAAAAAAATAAAAATCGCCCGATGAATCGAGGCGGTTTTTTTGTTTGCTATTTTTCTGCAAAATGTTATATTAAAAAGGTAAAAATCCCCCCGCCCGCCTCGCAAGCGAAGCGTTGCGGGCAAGGCCCGACCCCCTTTGTCAAAGGGGGCGAGAAAAAATATGAAATTTACCCATCTCCACGTTCATAGCCATTACTCTCTCTTAGACGGATTGACTAAAATTGACGAGTTAATTCAAAAAGCCAAAGATGAAGGCTCTACCAGCCTGGCCTTAACCGACCATGGCGTTATGTATGGCGCCATAGAATTTTATCAAAAATGCAAAAAGGCCGGCATAAAACCGATTATCGGCGTGGAAGCCTATTTAGCGCCCGGGTCACGCCTTGATAAAAACGTCAAAGCCGATGAAAGAAATTATCATCTGGTGCTTTTGGCTAAAAATGAAATCGGCTATAAAAATTTGATTAAACTGACTTCTATCGCGCATTTAGAAGGCTTCTATTATAAGCCGAGGATTGACTGGGAAGTTTTAACCAAGCATAAAGACGGCCTGATCGCCTTAACCGCCTGTTTGGCCGGCGAAATTCCCAAACTGATAACGGCCGATAAATTAGATAAGGCTAAAAAAAGAATTTTAGAATACGCCGAATTATTCGGGTCGGGAAATTTTTATTTGGAACTGCAGAGCCATCCTAACCTTGAAAATCAAGCTAAGGTCAACCGGGCTTTAATAAATTTTTCGCGCGAACTAAATCTGCCTTTAGTAGCGACCAATGACGTCCATTATTTAAATAAAGACGACGACGAAGCGCAGGACGTTTTGCTTTGCCTGCAGACTAAGAAAAAAAAGGAAGATCGGGACAGGATGACGATGATCGGCGGCGATTATTCTTTTCGCGGAGTAAAAGAGATGACCGAGTCTTTTGAGCATGTGCCAGAGGCGATCGCCAACACGGAAACCATCGCCGAAGCCTGCAATTTAGAAATTGAACTGGGTAAAATCCAATTGCCTTATTTTTCCGTTCCGGACGGGCAGAATATTGACGATTATATTGATAATTTATGCCATCAGGGCTTAATTGAGCGCTACGGCAAAAGCTATGGCGAAATTGATCCGGTTATAAGGGAAAGAATGGATTACGAGCTAACCGTCATTAAAAAAATGGGCTGGCCGTCATATTTTTTAATTGTTTCCGACTTTGTCAATTGGGCGAAAAACAATAAAATCGTGGTCGGCCCGGGCCGCGGTTCGGCCGCCGGCTCCCTGGTTTCTTATTTATTAAATATCACCAATATTGATCCGCTTAAATATGATTTATTGTTTGAGCGTTTTTTAAATCCGGACAGAATCTCCATGCCGGATATTGATATGGATTTCGCCGACGCGAGGCGCGACGAGGTTTTAAGATATGTGGAGAATAAATACGGCAAAGACCATGTTTCGCAAATAATCACTTTCGGCACCATGGCGGCGCGGGCCGCGATTCGCGACGTCGGCCGGGTGCTTGGCTATCCTTATGAATTATGCGATAAATTGGCCAAGATGATTCCCATGTTTTCTAAAATCGATCAGGCGGTTAGCGAAATCGGCGAGCTGAAAGAAATTTACAGGACCGATCAGGCGGCCAAGCAGGTTATTGATTATGCCAAACGGCTTGAAGGCGTGGCGCGGCATGCCTCAACCCATGCTTGCGCGGTCATTATCACCAAAGATGCTTTAACCGAGTATGTGCCTCTGCAATACGCTTCTTCCTCGGACCGGACTATTGTCTCGCAGTTTTCCATGCATCCGGTAGAGGATTTAGGGCTTTTAAAAATGGACTTTTTAGGCTTGAAAAATTTAACTATTATTGAGTCGGCCATAAAAATCATTAAAAATACCCGCGGGCTTCTAATTGATATTGATAAAATTCCGCAAGACGATGAGCTGGCTTATAAATTATTTCAAGCCGGGGAAACCACCGGCGTGTTTCAATTTGAATCCAGCGGCATGAAAAGATATTTGCGCGAGCTTAAGCCGACTGAATTTGAAGACATTATCGCCATGGTGGCTTTATACCGCCCCGGGCCCATGGAATGGATTCCTGATTATATTAACGGCAAGCAGGGCAAAAAAAAGCCGAATTATCTGCATCCCAAGCTTGAACCCATACTTTCAAAAACTTATGGCGTGGCGATTTATCAGGAGCAGGTCATGCAGATCGCCCGTGATCTGGCCGGCTTTACCATGGCCGAGGCCGATGTTTTAAGAAAAGCCGTGGGCAAAAAAATCGTTAAGTTATTAGGCGAGCAAAAAGAAAAATTTATTGACGGCTGCGTTAAAAACAGCATTCCCAGCCAGCTGGCCGAAAAGATTTTTTCTTTTATTGAGCCTTTCGCCGGCTACGGCTTTAACCGCTCTCATGCCGCCTGCTACGCTTTAATCGGCTATCAAACCGCTTATTTAAAAGCGCGCTGGCCCACGGAATTTATGGCCGCTCTGCTTACCGCCGACCAGCAGAATACCGACCGCATCGCCATTGAAATTGACGAATGCCGGCATATGGGCATAAAAGTCATGGCGCCGGATATAAACCAATCTTTTGATTCTTTCACTGTGGTAACGTCCGGCACGGAAAAAAATATGGCGGTTAACCCGGATGAAGCGCCGGACACTATCCGCTTCGGGCTCAAAGCCGTGAAAAATATCGGCGACCATATTGCCGAAGAAATAATCATTGAGCGCAAAAAGAACGGGCCGTACAAAGATATTACCGATCTTTTAGAAAGAGTCTGCGATAAAGATTTAAATAAAAAGTCGCTGGAAAGCTTGATCAAATCGGGCGGACTTGATAAATTCGGCGAACGCGGCCGGCTCTTAGGCAACATGGACAACATTTTGGAATTTAACCGCGAAACCACTAAAACAAAATCCAACGGCCAGGTCAGCCTGTTTTCCGATGCCCCGAGCTTGAATTTCAGCCGCCAGCTTAAGCTTGTTTCGGCGCCGGCCGCCACGGGGCGCGAAAAATTAGCTTGGGAAAAAGAACTTTTAGGCCTTTATGTCAGTGAGCATCCTTTTTCCGAGTTTAAGCAATTTTTAAATCAAGCGGTTTTGCCGGTGGCGCGCTTGGCCGAACATAAAGCCGATCAGCAGATTTATGTCGGCGGCGTTATTACCAAGATTAAAAAAATAATTACTCGCTCTAACGAGCCCATGCTGTTCGTTAAGATTGAAGATAATAGCGGCAGTTTGGAAATATTGGTTTTCCCGAGCCTGTTAAAAGAGAATAATTTAATTTGGCAAGAAGGCAAAGTGGTGCTGTGCCAAGGCAAATTATCCGATAAAGACCAGGATCTTAAATTGCTGGCGAATAAAGCGGTTGAGCTTAAAATTGAAACCGCCGGTGAGGCGATAAAAAAATTCACGGCTTCGGGCAACGGGAAAAACAGCCACGAGCCGAGAAAATTTTTTGGTTATCAGCGGCCGAAATCTTATCCGCCGGCTCGCCTCGCTGACCCGCGCTACGCCGAAAGCTTCAGCGAGGCGAGAGCTCCGGCGAAGCGGGCCGGCACAGCGCCGACGGCGAAGCATTTAATTTTTGAAGATGATAATTTATATATAAATTTAAATTCAAGCATCAACGCTTCGGCGCTGGAAAAATTAAAACAAGCGCTTTTAAAAAATAGCGGCGATAAAAAAGTATTTTTTAAATTATCGTCCGGCGCCGGCGCCAATATTAAATTAGTTGAGACCGATTTTAAGGTTGATTACAATAAATTTTTAGTTGAAGCCATAAATAATATTTTAAAATAATAGCTATTAGACAAAAAATGAAAAAATTGGTAGAATAAAAATAATCTCGTAACTCATAACTCGCAACTCATAACTCATAGCTTGTAAATCACAAAATTTTTATTTTGCGTTGCGAGTTGTGGGCTATGAGTTGCGAGAAATAAATATATGAATGAAGAAAAAACAATCGCCTCGGCTAAGGCCGGAGCCGTTAAGAAGGCAAAAATTAAAACCGCCAGAAAAGCCAGAGCGAAAAAACCGCCTTTCGGCTTAAACGATGATTTAAATATCGCGCCGGCAAGACCGGAAGCCGGATTTAAAATAGAAAAAAAACCGTTAGCCTCAAAGTCGGGCGAGCCGAAAAATAGCTATCGCAAAATCGCTTTCAGTTTTATTGTTTTAACTTTGCTATTGGTCGCGGCCGTTTTGTATTTCGGCTTGGCCAAGCTAACTATTGTAATTATTCCGGCTCAAGAAAAAATTACCGACAGTTCAACCATAGAAGTATTGGACAATGAAGCCGGCGCGGCTTTGGCCGCTCTCGGCCAGGATCAGATATATGGCGTAGTCAAACAGGTGCCGGTGGAATTATCCAGAGAGTTTAGCGCCAGCGGCAAAGAAATTCTAGGCGAAGAGGTAGCCGGCAAAGTTACGATTATTAATGATTATATAAAAAATCAGCCGCTGGTAGCGACTACCAGGCTGTTAAGCTCGGACAATAAGCTTTTCAGATTGAAGAACACGGTTAATGTTCCGGCCGGAGGCCGGGTGGAGGCGGAAATTTATGCCGATACGGCTAAGCCGGAAATGGCGGTCGGGCCGGGCAAATTCACCATACCGGGATTATGGGCCGGCCTTCAGGATAAAATATACGCCCAGAGCCAAGCGCCGATGGCCTACAGCCAAAAGGTTAAATATATCATAGGGCAAAGCGATATTGATAACGCGGTCAGCCAGTTAAAAAATGATCTTTTAGCTAACGCCAAAAGCCAGGTTGAAGAGGCCTACCGCGATTATGACCAGTCGATTTTCGCGGTTGACAATAATTCAGTGACGCAGGAAGTGAACGGCAAGGTTGGCGAAGCCAAAGAAAAATTTACGATTAAAATGAAAACCATGGTGACGGTAGTGGCTTTTAACGATGATGAAATTTACAATCAGATTAAGGCTAAATTGGCCGCGGCCTTGGCCGATGATAAGGAAGTTTCCAAATTTGACAAGCAAGATATGTCTTATGCTTTGGCCAGTTTTGACATAAGCCGGGGATCGGCCATGGTTAACATTGATTCCATGGCGCAGGCGGCTTTAAAAGACAGCGCTAAAATAATAAAGAAAAATAACTTAACCGGGCTGGATTACGAGCAGTTGAAAACCTATTTAAACGGACTGCCGGAAGTGGCCGGCTATCAAATAGATTTTTTTCCTTCGTTCGTGAAAAAGGCGCCTAATTTAGTTGACCGGATTGAGATAGAAATAAAGAAGTAAATTTTTTTGTCATCCCGAGATTGACCGGCAATCCTGCATATATGCTATGGCTGGAAAAAATTGTTTTTCCGGCTTAGACGAAATTTGGGCTCCTTATAGTCGCTACAATTTCGTATGCGCGGCAAAAACAATTTTTTCCAACCATGAATAATTGACAATATTTATTTTTTAAAATATACTAATATTATCTAAAGGCGATTGCTATGGTTACCAGCCATAGTCCTTAAGTGGAATCCGCTTAGCGGATCTAAGCCGTTTTTAAAGAGCTTTCGTTTAAACGAAAGAAGTCGGGTGGAACCACGGGCTAATTTCAAAGCTCGCCCCGAACATTTATTTTTTAGATGTTCGAGGCGAGCTTTTTAAATTAAAAAATAATTAATTTTATCTCCCAACAGAAATGTAATTATAAATAATTAAACAAAAAATATGCCAGAAGAAAAAAATGACAAACTAGAAATTATGCGGCATTCACTGTCGCATATTATGGCGGCCGCGGTTGCTAAATTATACCCTAAAGCGAAATTCGCCATCGGCCCGGCCGTAGATAACGGCTTTTATTATGATGTGGATTTCGGCAAAATTAAAATCAGCGACGGCGATTTAACGAAGATTGAAGCGGAAATGAAAAATATCATTAAGGCTGGTTTGCCTTTTGAAAAATCTTCTTTGCCAGTTACCAAGGCTTTAGCGCGCGAAAAAAAGAGCGGGCAGGTTTATAAGGAAGAGATGATAAAAGATTTGAAAAAAGCCGGCGAGAAAACCGTCAGTTATTATAAATTGGGCGAATTTGAAGATTTATGCCGCGGCCCGCATTTAAAATCAGCCGGACAGGTTCAAAACGGCAGCTGGAAACTTGAGAAATTAGCCGGCGCTTATTGGCGCGGCGACGAGAAAAATAAAATGCTGACTCGCGTTTACGGCTTGGCTTTCGCGAGCAGGTCGGAGCTGGAAAATTATATTAAAATGCAAGCGGAAGCGGAAAAGCGCGACCACAGAAAAATCGGTAAAGAGCAAAATTTATTTATGATGCATGACGTTGCTCCGGGCATGCCGTTTTTCCTGCCTAACGGCATGATTATATTAAATGAATTAATTAAATTTGTGCGAGAATATTCTTACGGCGATGGTTATCGGGAAGTCAGGACGCCGCAATTATTAAATTCAGAACTTTGGAAAATTTCCGGCCATTGGGAACATTATCAAGCTGATATGTTTTGCCTGCATCATGCCGAGGATAATACTGACATTGGGATAAAGCCGATGAATTGCCCGGCGCATATGCTTATTTTTAAGCGCGATATCCAATCTTATCGTGATTTACCCTTAAGAATAGCCGAAACGACCACCCTCTATCGAAATGAAAAATCAGGCACGCTTCATGGCCTAACTAGGGTTAGAAGTTTATCGCAGGACGATACCCATATTTTTTTAAGGCCGGATCAAATACTCGATGAAATATTAATATTATTAGGCAAAGTTAAAACCATATATAAAATATTTAATTTGCAAATTGATGAAATACATCTATCAACTAGGCCGGAAAATTATTTAGGAGAAAAGTCGGTTTGGGATAAAGCGGAAGATAATTTAAAAGAAGCTTTAGAAAAAGCCGGTCTAAAATATCAAATTAACGAAGGCGATGGCGCTTTTTATGGACCGAAAATTGATGTAAAAGTAAAAGATACAATTGGGCGGGAATGGCAATTAGCAACCATTCAGCTTGATTTTCAATTGCCGGGTCGTTTTGGTTTAAATTATATTGATTCTGACGGATCAAGTAAAACGCCGGTGGTAATCCATCGCGCCATTTTAGGCTCAATGGAAAGATTTATGGGTATTTTAATTGAGCATTACGCCGGCGCTTTTCCGGTTTGGCTGTCGCCGGTACAGGTTAAAATCGTTTCGGTCGGTTCGACTCACGTAGAATTTTGTAAAAAGTTGGCCGATGAGTTTAAGCAAAATAATATCAGAGTAGAAGTTGATGAAACCGACGAAACCGTTGGCAATAAAATCAGAAAAGCCGCTCAAGAAAAAGTTCCGTATATGCTGGTAATCGGCGATCGGGAAATAGCCTCCGGTAAACTGGCGGTCAGGGACAGGGGAGAGAAGATAACCAGAGAAATCGGGAAAGAGGAGTTTATAAAAGAGGTGAAAGAGAAAATAAAAGAGAGAAAATAAATATACAAAAAACGCCTCGTAAAATGCGAGGCGTTTTTTGTATTTGTAAATTTTTAGATATCCAAATTTTCCACTTTTTTGGCATGAGTCTGGATAAAGTGCTTGCGCGGCGCCACGTCAACGCCCATGAGCATTTCAAAAGTTTCGTTGGCCAAAGCCGCGTCATCAACGTTAACCTGCTTCATAATGCGGGTTTCCGGGTTCATGGTAGTTTCCCAAAGCTGCTGCGGGTTCATTTCGCCCAAGCCTTTATAGCGCTGGATATTGATGCGCACCGAAGCTTTGGCTTTATTTATTTTAACTTCTTCTTCAGTCTGATTTTCTTCGGCCAGCTCTTCTTCACTAGCTTCGGTTTCTATTGCTTCTTCCTTGCCACCCCCGAATTCTTTAACGATTTTTTCTTTTTCTTCATCCGAGTAAGCGTATTTTACGGCCGCGCCTTTTTTAACCTGGTAAAGCGGCGGCTGGGCGATATATAAATTGCCGTTAGTTACCAGCGCGTTAAAATGCCGGTAAAATAAAGTTAACAACAGCGTCCTGATATGCGCGCCGTCAACGTCGGCGTCAGTCATGATAACGATGCGGTGGTAGCGCAATTTTCCCAAATCAAATTGGTCGTCAATATTCGCGCCTAAAGCGATAACCAGATTTTTTATTTCATTGTTGGCCAGCATCTTATCCAAGCGCGCCCGCTCCACGTTTAAAATTTTTCCTCTAAGCGGGAGGATGGCTTGGAATTTTCGGTCGCGGCCCTGCTTAGCCGAACCGCCGGCCGAGTCGCCCTCTACTATGTAAAGTTCGCTTTCTTCCGGCTTGCGGCTTGAACAGTCCGCCAGCTTGCCCGGCAGGGTCATGCCCTCTAAAGCGCCTTTTCTTAAAATTGAAGCGCGGGCCGTGCGAGCCGCGATGCGCGCTTGGGCCGATAAAAAGCATTTAGCTATTATAGCTTCGGCTTGGCGGGGATTTTCCTGCAAAAAGGCGGCGAAGCTGTCGCCGAAAATTTGCTCAACGTAAGTTTTAATTTCCGCGTTGCCTAATTTGCCTTTGGTTTGGCCTTCAAACTGGGGATCGGTCAGTTTTACGCTGATAATGGCGGTCAAGCCTTCGCGCACGTCTTCGCCGGTCAGATTTTCATCTTTTTCTTTAATCAAATTTTGGCCTCGGGCGTAGCTGTTCAGAGTTCTGGTTAAGGCGGTTCTAAAACCGGCCACATGCGTGCCGCCTTCGGGGTTGATGATGTTATTGGCGAAAGCCAAAGCGGTTTCATTAAAGCCGTCGTTATATTGTAAAGCCACTTCAACCCGAGAATCATTTATTTCTTTATCAACATAAAAAATGGTTTCGTTTTTTACCTGATTGTTGCGGTTTAAAGATTTTACGTAAGCTTTAATGCCGCCTTCAAAATAGAATTTATAATTTTTAGCGCGGTGGCCTTTCCTTTCGTCGGTTATTTTAATGGTTATGCCTTTGGTTAAATAGGTTTGCTGGCGCAGGCGGTCCAAGATCGTGCCCCAGCTGAATTCAACAGTTTCAAAAATTTGCGCGTCCGGCTTAAAGGTAATCATGGTGCCGGTTTTTTTGGAATTGCCGATCGGCTTGACTTTTTTTAAAGGTTTGCCCCGCTCGTATTCCTGCATCCAGATTTTGCCTTCGCGGTGCACCTCGGCTTTTAGATATTCGCTTAAAGCGTTAACTACGCTGACGCCGACGCCGTGCAGTCCGCCGGAAACTTTATAGCCGCCGCCGCCGAATTTACCGCCGGCATGGAGTTTGGTTAAAACCGTCTCTAGCGCCGAGACCTTAGTTACTTTATGCATACCTACCGGAATGCCGCGGCCGTTGTCCCAGACTTCAACCATGCCGTTGGCCAGTAAGGTGACGGCGATTTCCGTGGCGTAGCCGGCCATGGCTTCGTCAATGCCGTTGTCAACCACTTCCCAGACTAAATGATGCAAGCCGGTAGCCGAGGTTGAACCGATATACATGCCCGGCCTTTTACGAACCGGATCAAGCCCTTCAAGCACGGTAATTGATTCGGCGTCATAAGCCGGCTCGGTGATTTTTTTACTTGGTTTTTTATCTGTCATAAATATTGAATTTTTTATTTATTATTAGCCATTTTAACATGAAAACAAAGCCAATGCTTTAGGCTTTTTATTATACCTTAATTTTAGCAAAAAAATGTCGGCATGGCAAGAGAATGAATTGATATCAGAGGCCTCTTTTAACAACAAAGATGTCCGAGGTCCCATAGGACGTCGGACATCTAAAACTAGTTTGCCACAAGAGTTAAATTTATGTTAAAATATGCATATATGGATAACAATCAAAATTTAAATCAAGATGAAATTAAAACTAAAGACGTTGAGGCCAGAATGAAAAATTATGTCTCGACCGAAGGCATCACTACCAAGCAGCTGGAAATCGGCTTATGGTATGTTGAGCATAAAAAGCAGCTTAGAATGGCTTTAATCGGTTTTTTAATTTTAGTTTCCGCGGTTTCTTGGGTTTATACTATTTATGGTTTTGCCAATTATATCGCCCGCGGCATGAGCGAAGACGATATTTTGCTTAAGCAGATGGTGCAGGTTAACAGCGTCGGCCATGATTATATTAAGCAAGTCGGGGCCAAGGATTTAATTCTCGGGCCGGTGGAAATTATCAGGTCGTCTGACAAAAAATACGATCTTTATACCAGGCTAAAAAACGATAATCCGAAATGGTGGGTGGAGTTTGATTATTATTTTACCGCCGCCGGCCGGCAGACGGAAAAAAATAAAGGCTATATTTTGCCGGATGAGGTTAAATATCTGGCGGCTTTAGCCGAAGATTTTCCTTATTATCCGGAAGGCGCCCAATTAGTTGTGGAAAATATCAGCTGGCAGAGAATTAATCAGCACGAGATTGCCGATTGGGACGCTTACCGAACCAGCCATTTAAATATTACCAGTACGGATCTTAAATTTATTCCGGCTTATGCCAGCCCGTTATCGGAAAAGTTAGGCTTAAATCAGCTAAGCTTTAAAGCCATTAACCAGACGGCTTATAATTATTGGAGCGTTGGCTTTGTTATTTTGCTTTACGCCGGCGACCGAATAACCGGCATTAATCATTATATTATAAATGATTTTATGTCAGAGCAGGAACGATACGTGGAAATCAGCTGGCCCGGAGATTTAGGCCGGGCGGACAGGGCGGAAATTATCCCGGAAATAAATATAATGGCCGACAATATATATATAAAGTACGAGGGAGGAACGGGACAGGAAAAGTAAGAAAAATGACAAATGACTAATTTCCAATGACAAATATAAATCAAAAGCATATTTGAAATTTGTCATTTGACATTGATTTGACATTTGTCATTAGTCATTGGTAATTTAAATCAATGTTCAACAAACTCTTAATATATTTTAAAAATTTTGACTGGATAATGTTTACCTCGGTCCTGCTTTTAATCTGCTTCGGTTTGGCGGAAATTTACAGCGTCGCCCTAAGCCGGTCGCAGTTGGATTTGCTTAATTTTGAGAAACAAATTGTTTTTATTATTTTAGGCATGATACTGCTTTTTTTATTGGCCGGTTTTGATTATCACAGCCTAAGAAGCTATAGCAAGTATTTTTATGTTTTAGGCCTTGTTTTATTGATTGGAGTATTATTTTTCGGGCAAACTATCCGCGGCACAAAAGGCTGGTATAGTTTAGCCGGTTTTAATCTCCAGCCGGTTGAATTCATAAAATTTGTTTTAATTTTATTTTTGGCTAAATATTTTTCTTCCGTCCCGCCTAAGATCAAAGAATTTAAACGCCTGTTACTTTCCTTCAGCGGCGCTTTATTATTTATAATTTTAGTTTTAGCCCAGCCTGATTTCGGCTCGGCGTTTATTCTATTTTCGCTTTGGCTCGCCATGATTGTTTTAGTCGGTTTTAATAAAAAATATCTTTTGGTTATAGGTTTGATTCTCGCCGTGGTTTTTTCCGGCGCTTGGTATTTCGTTTTGCAAGATTATCAAAAAGAGAGAATAATTACTTTTTTAAATCCTTCATTCAATCCCTTAAGCCAGGGTTATAATGTCTCGCAGGCGATCATCGCAGTTGGCGCCGGCGGCTTAATCGGCCGCGGGCTTGGCTTCGGCTCGCAATCGCAATTGAAATTTCTGCCTGAAGCCCAGACTGACTTTATTTTCGCCGTCGTGGCCGAAGAGCTTGGCTTTTCCGGGGTCTTGCTAATTTTGTTATTTTTTGGTATATTTTTTTATCGCTGTCTGTATCACTTGAAAAGAATCAACAATGATTTCGGCATATTTTTTATTTTAGGCTCCATGAGCTTGATTTTTATTGAAATGTTTATTAATATTGGTATGAACCTCGGCATCTTGCCGGTAGTGGGGATTTCTTTGCCTTTTTTAAGTTATGGCGGCAGCGGCCTGATATCCAGCTTAATGCTGGTCGGAGTGATAGAAAGCATTGTTATCAGATCAAAAATAAACTACTAATAATATACGCGAATGTGAGCGAATATTGCGAATGGATAATTCGTTTGGTTAGCTTGAATTCGTTAAAATTTGCAAATTTATGACAACAAAAGTACAGCTAAACGCTCAAGCGAGAGGCGAGAGCAACGGCAAGGCTAAAAAAATCAGAACGGCCGGTTTTATTCCGGCGGTTATTTACGGCTTTGGCAAGGCCAACAAGAGTATCAAAGTTAAAAAGCATGATTTTGAAAAAGTTTTCGCCGTAGCCGGTGAGTTTAATTTGGTTGATTTATCAATCGACGAGGCCGTGCCGGAGAAAGTTATTATTAAGGATGTTCAGCGCGATAGTTTAACCGACGGCGTCATCCATATTGATTTTTACCAGGTTGATATGACCAAAAAAATTACCACCGAGATTCCTTTGAATTTCATCGGTGAAGCTAAAGCGGTTAAAGAATTGGGCGGAACTTTGGTAAAAAATATGGACGCGGTGGAAGTTGAATGTTTGCCCGGAGACTTAGTCAGCGGTATTGACGTTGATATTTCCCAATTGGAAGTTTTCGATCAATTCATCAGACTGCATGATTTAGTTTTGCCTAAGGGCGTAACTTTAGCCCAGGAAACCAACGAAGCCGTGGTCGGCGTGGTAGAGACTAAGATTGAAGTGGAAGCCCCCAAGGTTGAAGCCGCGCCGGTTGAAGGCGAGGCAGCCGCTCCGGCCGAAGAGGGCGCCGGCGCCGAAACCAAAGCCGCGCCGGAAAAAAAGTAAATTTTGCCAACATATTTTTAAAGATAAAAAACAGCCTAAGCCAAGGTTGTTTTTTTATTCGGCGATAATACACGAATTTGCGGTCTAAGTTAAAATCTGGTATAATTAATATTAAGAATAATTATTTTTAAAATATATTTTCTTCTCGTTTGATATAATGTATCGGCGAGAAAATAAAAGTATGCTTAAACAAATATTTAAGAGCGCTAATCGGCTAAATAAAAATAAATCCACCGGGTTTACCCTATTAAATTCGACAAGGTCGGAGCGAAGCAATTTAACCGGGTTTACTTTAATTGAACTTCTGGTGGTAATTTCAATTATCGGTTTTATAACAGTATCTTCGGTGGTGGTTTTCAATATCGTGAGGAAAAATTCCCGCGACGCCGTCAGGGTGGGCAATATTACCACTATCAAGCGCGCTTTAGCCATGTATTTAAACGATAGCGGCGGTTATCCGGCTTCGGTCGGCGAGTGCTTAAGCGCCGGCGCCGGCGTTGGCGCCATATTAAAAACTTCTAAAGTTTTATTGACCGTGCCGTTAGACCCTTTGCCCCAACTGCAGAGCGCCGCGCCTAACCCTAGCGTCGCCGGCGATACGGACGGTTTCTGTTATTGGTATGTCAGCAGCAGCCAAAAATTATTTGACTTAAGCTATTTTCTGGAATCTACTTCCAACTCGGGCGCGGCCGGATCCCATACCATAAATCAATTTCAATAAACAATATGCCGGAAATCAGCGGCGTCACGCGCTATAGGATGCAAAAATTGGTGGCGGTTGTTTTTATTGGCTGTTTGCTGGCGATATTTTTATCCGGTTTTGACGTGATCAAATCAAAGGTTAGAGATATAAAAAGGCGGGCTGATATTAAAATTTTAATAAAAGCCTTGGATTTGTATCATGATAAATACGGCCAATATCCTGATTCGGCCGATGATTGGCAAGGCTGGGATATAAGCATTAGCTATAATAAAGGCGAAGAAGATTTTTTAAGCATTTTGCGGAAAGAAGGCTTAATTGACAGGCCGGTAAGAGATCCGATAAATAATGACCTCTATTATTATCGCTATCAAAATTTTTCAGCCGGGGAATTCGGCTGCCAGAATTCTTTTTATATTCTGCAAGCGAGCAATTTTGAGCTGCCGACAAACAATAATGGCGCCGGGCAATGTCTGGAATTTAATTGGGCGCAGTTAATGCCGAACGGCTATACGGCGCAAAATTTTAATTAAGATATTTTCGTCTGGCTTGGTAAAATTATTTTTCCTGCTTAGATAAAATTTGGGCGTTTTTTACAAAAAATTATTTTAAATAATTTTTGTAAAAAATCGCTACAATTTTATATGCGCGATAAAAATAATTTTACCAAGCCAGACTAGGCAACTTCAATAATTACCAATCTATTAAGGCCAGCTAGGTCTTTTTTTATTTGGCAGTTTGCCCGAGGCAGTTTGCGCTTAATGAGTTGTTTCATTTTGACAGTTTGGCGCGGGTCGAATTCGCAAAGCGCGTAACCGGCAATCTGCAACGCTTTTATTTGTTTAAATAGTTCTTCGTATAGTTCGAGTCCATTTTTACCAGTATAGAGCGCGATTTCAGGTTCAAATTTTAGGCCGATAGTATCCGCGGAACTGTTATTTTTCCAGGCTTTCCAGCCGTAGGGCAGGTTGGCGAGAATAATAAACTTTTGATTACGGATTTTCGTAATCGGTTCAAGCAGGTTGCCATGCAGAAATTTTATATTTTTTGCCCCATGCGCGTAAGCATTTTTTTTGGCTATGGTCAGGGCTTTAGCCGAGATATCAATGCCGATAAAATTGTTGGCTTTTGATTTTGATATTTTAGCTAAAGTAATAATTACACAACCTGAGCCCGTGCCAACGTCAATTAAAGTAGCGTGCTGCTGGTTGTGTTTCAAGATATTTAAAGCTTCGTCAACCATCAGCTCGGTTTCCGGCCTGGGGATCAAGACGTTTTTATTGACAATAAAATCAAGCCCGTAAAATTCTTTATGTCCAGTTAAATAGGCGACCGGCTCGCCCTTAAGGCGCCTGGCTAGTAATTTTAGATAATTATTTATTTGCTTTTTTGACAATTTTTTCTCTCCATGCGCCAGTAAGAATTCCCGCGGTTTTTTTAAAATGGCGGATAATAAAATTTCCGCCTCAAGGTGCGGAAGATCGGTTATGTCGCTGGCGGTTAGCTTGGCGATGGCGAATTTAAGAGTTTGGGAGATGGTCATTTTTTAGAAGACATCCGACGTCCTGGAGACGTCGGATGTCTAAATTATTTTGTCGCCTTTTTTAACGCTTCTATGATGTCGGCGATATCTCCGTCCATAATCCTCGCCAGCCCGTGCCAATTTTGCTTGATGCGGTGGTCGGTAAATCTGTCTTGGGGAAAATTATAAGTTCTGATTTTTTCGCTCCGATCGCCCGAGCCGATTTGCTGTTTTCTTTGGGCGGATTCGCGGGCTTGTTTTTCTTCTTCCATTTTAGCATAGAGGCGGGAGCGCAGAATCTGCATGGCTTTTTCTTTGTTCTGGTGCTGGGATTTTTCATCTTGGCAGGTCGCTACCAGGCCGGTTGGCAGATGGGTTATTCTAATGGCCGAATAGGTCGTATTAACGCTTTGCCCGCCGGGTCCGGAAGAGCAGTAAGTATCAATTTTTATGTCTTGGGGCTTTATTTCCACGTCCATTTCCTCGGCTTCGGGCATAACCGCGACCGTGACGGCGCTGGTATGCACTCGTCCGGCTTTTTCGGTTTCCGGCACTCTTTGCACGCGGTGGGTACCGGCTTCGTATTTTAAGTCTCCGTAGACATTTTTACCCTCAACGGAAAATATGACTTCTTTATAGCCGCCGATGCCGATGCGGCTGGCGTATAAAATTTTTAACTTCCAATTTTGTTTTTCCGCGTAATGGGCGTAAAGCCTAAAAAGTTCGGCTGCGAATAAAGCCGATTCATCGCCGCCGGTGCCGGCCCGGATTTCCATAATAATATTTTTTTTATCGTTCGGGTCGGCCGGGTTGAGCTCGGTTTTAATTTCGTTGGTTAATTTTTCAATTTGTTGTTTTAGCTCGGCGATTTCATCTTTAGTGATTTTTAATAATTCCTGGTCGGATTCGCTTTTAATCATCTCTTCGCTTTGACTTAGCTCGGTTTGCTTTTTATTCAATTCTAAAATCAACCCGACCGCGTATTTTAAGTCGTTATGCTGTTTGGAAATTTCCCTTAATTTTTTAGGGTCGCTTAAGACGCTTTGATCCGCAAGCTTGATTTCCAAATCGTTAAATTTTTTGATTATATCTTCGTGCATAGTTTATCTATTAGGCAAATACTCATTTGAATATTTTATTATACTCGCTTTAAATTTTTCCATTCGTGACGCTCCGCTAGGGGTTACTTTCTTACCGCGCCCGCAACGCTTCGCTTGCGAGGCGGGCGGGTAATTAAGAAAGTAACCAAACCTGCCTGCCGGCAGGCAGGGAACTTTTGGGGTGCCTCAATTGGCTATCACGCCAATTAATCTTCCTACTGTAAGCCTTGGCGCCAATTCGTCACCCCAAACCCCGGGGTGATTTTAACTTGATTTTAAATAATAGTAATAACAAAAACGGTTATTCCCTTAATTATGCCATAATTATATTATAGCACAACCTGCCTGCCGTCAGGCAGGCAAAAAGAATAACCGTTTAGAGTAGCTATTTTTTCTCGGTTTTTCGGGCCGCTTTAGCTTTGGTTTTAGTGGCGCGTTTGGCTCGTTTGCTTTTAGGCGCGGTTTTAGCTTTGGCCGCGACTTTGGCATGGAATTTTTCCACTCGGCGGGCCGAGTCTAAGAGCTTCTGCTTGCCGGTATAGAACGGATGGCAGGCCGAACAAATTTCAGTTTTTATCTCCGGCAAAGTTGAACCGGTAACAAAACTATTTCCGCAAGCGCAAGTCATTTTGGCTTTGGGGTAATATTTCGGGTGAATGTCTTTTTTCATAAGATTTATAGAATTAAAAACAATCTTTCAGAAGATCGTATTTGCTAAACTATATATTAACATAGAGGTTTATTTTTGGCAAGATCAGCCCGTCAGCTGTCAAAAAAATTTCAAAAGGGCTCTTTCAATAAGGTAAGTTTATTTTTTAAAACTCAAGGAGACGTCGCATTCTCACTTCGCTAACGCTCCTTCGGGTCATTTAACAAGTTGTATCTGGTTTTATAAATAATAAATTTTAGTTATTCTTCTTTATTAAATGATTTTTTTTAAAAAATAAAAAGAGCCCTGTACGATTGATGTTTGACGTACGAAGGCTCGTTTGAAAAAACGTTTCATACTACTAACCGGCAAACTCCCTAATCATTTGATCGTTGAGACTGAACTTGTCCCAATCTTCACGAGGAATAACCTCAATTATCTGTTTGGGGCATATCGCCTCGTAGCCATGCATTGATTTTCCTTGGATTTTGCCATCACACACTGGAAAAGGAAATGACCATCTGCCATGCAGGTAGGCGAAAAAAAGTTTATTCTCGCCGCCATCATTGAGAAGAAAAAAACCGCTCTCAAGTTTACCGAATTCCATTTTGATAAGTGCCATTTTAATTCCTCCTTCTTTTATATAGACGTTTTTTTAAAAAAGTTCTAAATCAATAAGAATAATTAAAATTTATTATTTATTCCACCAAAATTTAATCCCTTAATTAAGCTATGATAGCAAAGATAATAGTTTTTGTCCAGTCTAGGCCTATATGATGTTCTGCCTACCGGTAGGCAGGGTTGACAAAATATTAATAATATTATAATCTACTGACATAGCTTTAATCGGCTTCCGCCTTATTCGGCGGATAAAATTTTAATTTATTAAATCTCTCATACTTCCGTAAAAATTTTCCTTGTTTCGCTTTTAGCGAAATAATTGGGAGTAGAGGCAAACCGCTTCGGCGGTACCCGCCTTCGCTAAAGCTACGGGCGGGTAAAAAAGGAAAAACATCTATGAAACTACCTTCAATCGAAGAGATGCTTAAGGCCGGAATGCACTTCGGGCATCGCACCTCAAAATGGCACCCTAAAATGGAGCCTTTTATTTTTGGCTCAAGAAAAGGCGTGCACATCGTTGATTTAAGAAAGACGCAAAAAATGCTGGGCCTAGCTTTAGAGTATCTAAAAAAGCAGGCGGCCGAAGGCAAATCCATCCTTCTAGTCGGCACTAAAATGCAGGTTAAAAGCATTTTGAAAAAAACCGCCGAAGAAGCCGGCGTGCCTTATGTTTCCGCAAAATGGCTGGGCGGATTTTTAACCAATTTTCCCATTATCAGAAATTTAATCAGAAAGTTTAAGGATTTATCGGAGAAAAGAGCCGGCGGAAAATTGGATAAATATACTAAAAAAGAACGGCTGGATTTTGACCGCCAGATCGCCAAGCTAGAAACTAACGTCGGCGGTTTAGTCAGCCTGACTAAGACTCCGGATGTAATTTTTATCTGGGATATTAAGAAAGAAAAAACCGCTTTTACCGAAGCTGTAAAAAAGAAAATTCCAGTAGTGGCGGTTTGCGACACCAACGTTAATCCCGACGGCGTTAAATATATCATTCCGGCTAACGACGACGCCTCTAAAGGCATAAAGCTGGTGATGAATTTAGTTAAGGAAGCGATTTTAGAAGGCAAGGCGGAAGCTCAAAATAAAGAAAATAAATAATAAAATTATCTGTCATTGTGAGCGATGCAATTTAATTTGTCATTGCGGGCTTGACCCGCAATCCAGAAACTTGTTTATCGCACTGAATCCTGGATTCCGGCTCGGGGGCCGGAATGACAGTAAAAAACTCCTCGCAATGACAATATATGTACATATGGAAAATATAAAAATTTTACGCGATAAAACCGGCGCCGGCATGGTTGATTGTAAAATCGCCCTGGATGAATCCGGCGGCGATATTAATAAGGCCGTGGAAATTTTAAGAAAGAAAGGCATCGCCAAGGCGGCGAAAAGAAGCGATCGCCAAGCCGGCGAAGGCGTGGTTAAAGTTGCTTTAAGCGGCGACGCTAAGACCGGCTACATTTTAGAAATAAACGCTGAAACCGATTTTGTGGTTAAAAGCGAAAAGTTTCAGGAGTTTGCCGAAAAAATTATGCAGTTGATTAGGGAAAAACAGCCTAAAGATTTAGCCGAGTTAATGGCTTTAGATATTGACGGCGCTACGGTTAAAGAAAATTTAGACAGCTTAAGCGGAATTATCGGCGAAAAATTAGACATAAAAAGATATGAGCTGCTTAATGCCATCGGCACGGTAGCGGCTTATTCGCATTTGGGCGGGAAAATCGGCGTCTTAGCAGCTTTAAATAAAGAAGGCCAAAGCGATATCGCCTACGACCTAGCCATGCAAATCGCGGCCGCTAATCCGAAATATATTTATCCGGAAGATGTCCCGGCCGATGAAGTTGAAAAAGAAAAAGAAATTTATAAGGCCCAGCTTTTAAAAGAGGGCAAGCCGGAAAATATGATTGATAAAATCATGCCGGGAAAATTGGCCAAATTCTACGAAGAAGTCTGCCTGGTCAAGCAGGAGTATATTAAAGACGATAAAAAGAAAATTGAAGATATCCTCGGGGGCGTCAAGGTGGAGAAATTTATTAGGTATAGTTTATAAGCACACATAGATAGCTTCGCGGGCAATTATCCGCTCGCTGTAATTTATATATGAAAGCAATCCAAGTACAATTTTCACCTTGGGATAAAAGATATAATTTTGATCCGGCCGATTTTACCGTAAATATCGGCGATCAAGTTATTGTTAAGACTGAATTAGGCGTTGAGATCGGCAAAGTAGTCGGCTGCCAAGATTTGCCGGATACAAAAATCAAGGCTAAGGCCGAAGATGGCGCGCCGGCTATGGAAATAAAAGAAATTATCAGAATCGCCGGACCGGCTGATTTTAAAAAATTGCCGGACGAAAAGCAGAAAAAGAAAGATTTCGCTTTCTGCAAAAAAATTATTGAAAAATACCAGCTGCCCATGAAGTTGGTTGACGTGCACTACTCTTTTGACGACGCCAGAATCACTTTTCCTTTTATCGCCGATTCCAGGATTGATTTTCGGGAGCTGGTTAAAGATTTAACCAAGCATTTTAGCCGCAGTATAAGATTGCAGCAAATCGGCATCCGCGATGAAGCCAGATTTTGCGGCGACTTCGGCCATTGCGGCCGCTCGCTATGCTGCGCCCGCTTTTTAGGCGACCTTAATTCCATAACTTCGGAAATGGCCGAGCTCCAGCAATGCGTGCACCGCGGCTCGGAACGGATTTCCGGCATCTGCGGCCGCTTGATGTGCTGTTTGGCCTATGAAGAAGACGGCTATAAAAAGCTGGCGGAAAAATTGCCGCCGATTGACAGCGAAGTAAAAGTTGAAGGCCGAAAGGGGCGAGTTTTAGCGCGCTATATTTTAAAGCAGACGGTGAAAGTGCTCTTAAGCGAAGGCAATGGCGAAGCCGGCGGAGTGGTTGAAGTTGAAGCCGGGAAAATAAAGAAGCTATAATAATAGTATTGTCCGTTTAATATTATTATGCTATAGTGTGAAATATGGAAAAAGAAACATCAAAAAATGAAATTTTAGAAGCTATTAATGAATTTTCAACTAGAGTTGACGAGAGGTTTGACAGATTGGAAGGAAGGGTCGGCAAAATTGAAGCTACTATGGTGACTAAGGATTATCTTGACGATAAGCTCGGGGATTTGCGCGGCGATTTAGTGGTATTGATGCGCAAAGAAGACACCAAGATGATAAAATTAGTGGAAATTTTAAAAAGGCGCGCCGTTATTACCGAGGCTGAAGAAAAAGAAATATTGTCCATGGAACCGTTTGCCAAGCTTTATGCTTAATTTTTAGTTAATCAGAAATTATAACCCGGCTTGCAAAAGCGGGGTTTTTGTTTTTTTGTCCCCCTTGATAAAGGGGGCTGGGGGTTATTATGTTGTTTTTTTAGTATAAGCAAAAATTATTTAAACGGTTGACAAAAATTTAATATCGTGGTAAAAATTAAGGTCAAAATTGTACCTTTAACTGCGAGCCTGATATTTCGGCATGGGGTCGAAATAAAGGGCAAGCCCAAATTACATAGGAGGATGTCGCCATGAAGAATTTGTCCCCATCCAAAGGTCTTAGCCGAGGCCAAATCGGCAAAATACAGGAGATGATAGGACACGGTATTTTAAAGTCAACCGTGTTTCAAGACACCCCGACCGCTGAAGTGGACCGGTTTATCAAAAAAGTCGGTCCGGGTTTAAGGGATGCCTGGGTGGAACTGCTGGAAAAGCGGTTTCAAGATTTTATCGGCGCAGAACTGCTGGAAAAGCGGTTTCAGGATTTTATCAGCACTTTTCTCATTCCGGTCGATTATGATGAACCGGAAGCGATCGCTAAGGCGATTGAAATGAATAAGTTCGACTGGAAATATGTCGGACTATCACCCGCGGAAATTCCGCTTGTCGGCACCGGCCGGGCTATATGGGATGTGCATGAAGTGCCTTTCGGCCGAATGATGTATAATAGCGACCTGCCGAACGCGCTTAAGCAGAGAGGCGAAGAGCTCGGCTATAAAGGCGGATTTAAGTTTGTGGATCCGCTTACCGCCCTGCGTTTCGCTTGGACTAAACCCGATCGGCAGAAGAAACACCAGTTGGCTATATCTTTTATAGACAAGGGGGGCCGGTCCTGGAGTCTTTGCCTTAGTGAGAATAACGGCGAGCGCCACCTGTACGTTTACCAGTTCAATCCCGGCGATAGCTGGGATGAGCATGTTCGCTTTCTGGCCGTCTGCGAGTTGCCCTCGGTCGCTTAGATTTTAAGCGTTTTTCGAATTTTTTGCCCTTTAGCATTTTCCCCGCGGAATTTTTATTCTTCCGCGGGTTTTTTATTTTTGGGCTGTTTTTTTGTTTTTAAGAATTTATGCTATAATAAATTACATAATTATTTTTTATAAATAAATTATATGATTAACATCGCAATAAATGGATTTGGCCGGATCGGCCGGGCGGTTTTTAAAGCTTTGCTTAATAAAAAGGGCATTAATGTCGCGGCGATTAATGATTTGACCGAGACTAAAGCGCTGGCGCAGCTGTTGCAGTATGACAGTTGCTACGGGATTTATGAAAAAAAAGTCAGCGCCGAGGCTGGTAATTTGGTAGTGGACGGTAAAAAGTACCAAGTGCTGGCGGAAAAAGAGCCGGCTAAATTGCCTTGGGGCAAACTGAAAATTGATATTATTTTAGAATGCACCGGCAGATTCTTAGATGAAGCTGGCGCCGGAGAGCATCTTAAAGCCGGAGCAAAAAAAGTAATTTTGTCCGCGCCCGCCTCCGCTAAAGCTACGGCGGGCAAGCCGTCTGATGACGAAAATATCAAAACTATCGTTTTATCGGTTAATGAAAAAGATTTAACCAAGAACGATAAAATTATTTCCATGGCCTCCTGCACGACTAACTGCTTAGCGCCGGTGACCAAAATAATTTCGGATAATTTCGGCGTTAAAAAAGCCATTATGTCCACTATCCATTCTTATACGGCCGATCAGAATTTAGTGGACGGACCGCATAAGGATCTGCGCCGGGCCCGCGCCGCGGCTGTGAATATCGTGCCGACGACTACGGGCGCGGCTAAAGCCGCGGCTAAAACCATGCCGGAGCTGATCGGAAAATTTGACGGCTTGTCTTTTAGGGTGCCCACTCCGGTAGTGTCGCTTTGCGATACGGTTTATATTACGGAAAAGCCGGTGACCGCGGAAGCGGTAAACGCAGTTTTTAAAAAAGCCGCGGCCGGAAATTATAAAGGCTATGTGGACGCGACCGACGAGCCTTTAGTGTCATCGGATTTTATCGGCAACCCGGCCAGCGCGATCGTTGATTTACCTTTAACCAAAGTTATCGGCGGCGATATGCTGAAAATTATTTCTTGGTATGATAATGAATGGGGGTATAGTTGTCGGCTGGCGGATTTATGCGAGTATATTAGTAAGAAAGGTTTAATTTAAGTTTATGAAAATTAATAATGTAGATTTGGTAATACCTAAAACATATTTTACTATTTTTTTGTTTACCTTGATTGGTGTGTTTACATTTCCTATCGTAGACGGGAATGATTCATTGATAATTATTGATGCATTTTCTTTGGTAAGCTTAGCGATCGGCTTTTGGCTTTTACTAAATAAAGGAATTTTGTATAAAGGGATAATAGACAGTGAAAATATTTTTAACCGTGTCGAAGGAGTAGGCAGAATGATTGATAAAATAAATAATCCAGAAAAAATTAAAAAAGATATAATTTTAATTAACCCTGTCTGGTCTATAATTTTTGGTTGTTTTTTTGTGATTACAGGGGTTGGCGGTTTATTTATAATGATAAAAATAAAATATTTACTATAATGCAGGATATCTTATCTAAAATTCAACAAGCCAATCTAGTCGGGCGCGGCGGCGCCGGTTTTCCTACGGCCCAGAAATGGGCGGCGGTTAAAAATGCTGTCGGTGATAAAAAATATATCATCTGCAACGCGGCTGAAGGCGAGCCGGGCGTTTTTAAGGACGGCTATATTTTAGAGCATTATCCGGAAAAAGTGATAGACGGCATGAAAATAGCCATTGATTTTTTAAACGCCGAAAAGGGCTATATATTTTTAAATTATGGTTATAATAAAAAGTTAAATAAAAAATTAGCCGCTTTGTTAAAAGATTCCAAGATTGAGATATCGGTTAAGCCGGCCAACGCCGGCTATATCGGCGGAGAAGAAAGCGCGGTTTTAAACACCATTCAGGGTAAAAGGATTGAGCCAAGGTTAAAGCCGCCGTTTCCCACAACCGCCGGATTATGGAACTGCCCGACTTTAATAAATAATGTGGAAACTTTTTATAACGTCAGTTTAGCGGCGGCCGATCAATATAAAAATAAAAGATTTTATACGATTACCGGCGATTGCCTTAACGAGGGAGTTTATGAACTGCCGGATAATTTAACCATTGAAAAACTGCTTAAGCAAACTAAAAATTATCCGAAATTTCCTTTTTTCGTGCAAATCGGCGGCAATGCCTCGGGCGAAGCCTTAAACAGCGCCCAGCTTAAAAAGCAGGTCTCGGGCGCCGGTTCAGTCGCCGTTTATAGCTTGGCTAAAAATAACTATAAAAAAGTCATAAAAAACTGGCTTACTTTTTTTATCAACGAGTCTTGCGGCATGTGCGTGCCTTGCCGCGAAGGCACTTACCGGCTTAATGAAATATTCAGTAAAGAGAATATTGACTGGGAGCTGTTTAATGATTTACTGGATAATTTAAGCGATGCTTCGCTTTGCGCCCTCGGCGGCTCCGCGCCTATAGCCATAAAAAGCTTTATGAAAAATGTTTATCCAATTTTAAATAAATGAAAAAAATAAATTTAAAAATAAACGGCCGGGAGATAATCTGCGATCAAGGCAAAACCATCATGCAAGCCGCCAGAGCCAACGGGATTGCTATCCCCGGCTTATGCGGCCACGCGGATTTTTCGCCTAAAGCCAACTGCCGGATTTGCGTGGTGGAAATCGCCGGGCGCAAGGGCCTGGCCACTTCCTGCTCAACTCAAGCCGAAGACGGCATGGAAGTCAGGACCGATACCGAGCGGGTAAAACGTTCGCGCAATTTAAACATTGAATTAATTTTCGCCGAGCATATTGAAAAATGCCCGACTTGCATTTGGCGGGTTAATTGCAAATTATTGGAATTGGCCGATAAATATAAAATTGAAATAACAAAATTCAGCGACCGCAAAGCCAAGCGCAAGGTTTATAAATTCGCCAACGCGGTGGAGATTGACGGCACGCAATGCATTGACTGCCGCAATTGCCTGGAGGCTTGCAATACGCTGCAGAAAATAAATTATTTGGAGTTAAAAGGCAAGGGGATTAATCAAGAGGTCGTGCCGGTTGGCGAAACCAGCATTTTTCCTTTTATCCATAAAAAAGCCGATAAAGTTGATTGCATTTATTGCGGCCAGTGCGCCGTGCATTGTCCGGTCGGCGCGGCCCAGGAGCAAGCCCATTGGCATCTGGTGGAAAAAGCTTTGCAGGATAAATCCAAAATCACGGTCGCCCAATTCGCGCCGTCAATCAGGGTAAGCATCGGCGAAGAATTCGGCGCCGAGCATGGAAAAATAATGTCCGGCCAAGTCGTGGCGGCTTTAAGAAGGCTAGGCTTTAATTATGTTTTTGACGTGAATTTCGGCGCTGATATCACTACCATGGTTGAAGCCGAGGAGCTAGTGGAAAAAGTAAAATCAGGCGGAACTCTTCCCATGTTCACTTCCTGCTGTCCGGCCTGGGTGAAATATATTGAATTTTACCGCCCGGATTTAATGCCGAATTTAACCACGGCGCGCAGCCCGCAAATGCACAGCGGAGGCCTCATAAAAACTTATTGGGCGGAAAAAATGAAGATTAACCCGAAAAAAATCGTAGTGGTTTCGGTTATGCCGTGCACGGCCAAAAAATTTGAAGCCGATCGGAGCGAATTAAAAATTAACGGCCAGCCGCCGGTTGATTACGTCATAACCACGCGCGAATTAGCCTGGCTGATAAAAAAGAACAAAATAAATTTTTGCCGGCTGAAGCCGGCCGCGGCCGATAATCCTTTAGGCGAGGCCAGCGGGGCGGCGGCGATTTACGGCGCCACCGGCGGAGTCATGGAATCGGCTTTAAGGACCGCGGAATATTTATTAACTACGGCCCAAGGCTCGGTCTGCGCCGAAATAAAAGACAAAAATAAATTAAAGCTTTGCAACAGCCGGATAGAATTTAAGGACGCGCGCGGCCAGGCCGGCGTTAAGGAAGCTGTAATTGAAATGGCCGGGAAAAAATTAAGGATCGCGGCCGTTAACGGCATCGGCAATATCGGGCCGATTTTAAAAAATCTTAAAGACTATGATTATATAGAAGTTATGGCCTGCCCGGACGGCTGTATCGGCGGCGGCGGCCAGCCGATTCCGACCAACGCGGCTATCAGGAAAAAAAGGCTGGAAGCTTTGTATAAAATTGACGGCCGAAGCAAAATTCGGCGGGCGCATGAAAACGAAGAAGCGGTCGAGGCTTTAAAATGGCTGGAAGGCAAAGGCAAGCTTAAAAAGCAGGTGCTATATACCGGGTATAAAAAGAGACGATAAAAAATAATTAAAATATTATGGCGACGAAAAAACATTTAGGCACGATTACGATTTTAGTTAAAGACCGCCACGCCAATTCACCCGACGTCAATAAAGTATTGAGCGAACAGGGCAACTTAGTTATGGCGCGCTTAGGCGTTAACGTCCAGCCGCTTTGCGCCAGTAATTGCTACGGGCTGATTACCGTCGCGGTCCAGGGCACGGCCAAAGAAATCAGCGCGCTGACTAAAAAGCTTGACGGCCTCTACGGCATCGTAGCTAAAAGCTTAATTATAACCGAGTAAATATATGATAAAAATAGATTATGAAAAGTGCTGTTTTAAAGACGGCAAATGCTCAAGCTGTTCCTGCGGCGGGGCATGTACTGGCTGTGTTGAAGCTTGCCCGGTTCAGGCGATCAGCCGAAAAAAAATAGTTGAAGTTGATCAGGCAATCTGCATAAATTGCGGGGCTTGCGTTGCTGCCTGTAAGCACGGAGCGATTACTTTGGTTTAAGTGGCATATTTATTTATTAATTTCATAATAGATTGGGCTAAATTTATTAAATTTTCTTCTGCGGAACTCGCCCGCTTGAAGCGGCCTCAAACAGTCCTCGTTCAAAAATTTAATAAATTTAGCCCAATCAATAAGTATAATTTACATAATATATGCTTAATATCATTAAAGAAGAAGTTTTAGAAAAAGTTAACGTCCGGTCTTTAAGCGAGTTTATCGGCCTGGCCGGCTTAGCTTTATTCCTGCCATTTTTTATCCATCTGCAATGGATAACCGGCCCGATCGTCAACGCCATTTTAATTTTAACTTTATTTTTAGCCGGCATAAGAAGCGCCATGGTTGTAGCGCTGGCGCCGAGCTTAATGGCTTTAGCCGGCGGGCTACTCCCGGCGGTTTTAGCGCCGACCGTGCCTTTTATTATGATCGGCAACGTAATTTTTATTTTAACCGTTGATTGGTTTTATAATCAGGCTAAAGACAGCGGCCGGGGCTATTGGCTGGGGGTTATTTTCGGCGCGGCCTTAAAATTCGTTTTTTTGTTTTTAAGCGTTGGCTTTATTACCCGCTTGCTATTTAAGCAAGAGTTGGCGGTTAAAGTGGCCGAGATGATGAGCTGGCCGCAATTCGCCACCGCGGTTCTCGGCGGCCTGATTGCCTGGATAATTTTAAAATGGCTGAAGAGGTTTTAAATTGTGAATAACTTGTGGAATAATAGTTGAAAAGTTAGGCATTTTACGTCTTGACTATTTTTAAAGTTTTTAATATGATAAATAGTCTGGAGAGTAAGAAAATATTTTTATAAGTACTCCCTCGCGTTTGAGAATAACATTTTTGATTTAACTACTGCTATTAGCAGATAGCTTAAATACAAATTTATAAATTTATAATATTATTCTCTCGGGGGTAAGTCAACTAAAAATATAATTATTATTCTCCGCCATATTTAAAAGATTGCTATATGCTAATTTATAAAAAATAACCCCATTTTTTTGGGGTTATTTATTTTTGGGATATTTTGACATAAAGAATTATTTATTGTATATTTTAGCTATAATTAAGGCGTAAATTGCCTTAAATTTTTATGTATTTTTATGCAGATCCCTGATTATGTAAAAAATATAGTGGAAAAATTAGAGCAGGCCGGCTTTGAAGCCTACGTCGTGGGCGGTTGCGTGCGCGATTTACTAATGGAAAAAATACCTAAAGACTGGGATATAACGACTAACGCGCGGCCGGAAAAAATATTGGAAATATTTCCTCAAGGCAAATACGAAAATATTTTCGGTACGGTTTTATTGCCGATAAAATCGGCCAACGGCGAAACTCAAGATGTAATAGAAATAACGACTTACCGCTCGGAGCAAGGCTACTCGGACCGCCGGCATCCGGATAAAATTACTTTTGAAGACAGTTTGGAAAAAGACCTGTCGCGGCGCGATTTTACGGTTAACGCTATGGCGCTTCGGCTGTCGGGTGAAAATCAAGAAATTACAGATCTGTTTGGCGGGGAAAAAGATTTAAAGAAAAAAATTATCCGCGCCGTGGGCGAGCCGGAAGACAGGTTTAAAGAAGACGCTTTGCGCATGATGCGCGCGGTCAGGTTAGCCTGCCAGCTTAATTTTTCCATAGAAGGCAAGACCGAACGGGCGATCATGAAAATGGCCGGCGGCATTAAATTTATTTCCGGCGAACGGATCCGCGATGAGCTCGTAAAAATAATGGAAACGGGCGAAGCTTATGAAGGCGTAATGATGCTTCATGAATTCAAGCTATTACAATACATTATTCCCGAGCTGGAGCGCGGCGTTGGCGTTAACCAAAACAAGCACCATGTTTATACGGTTTTTAAGCATAGCGTTTTGTCTTTAAAATACACGCCCAATAAAAAATGGCAGGTTAAATTCGCCTCGCTGCTCCATGACATAGCCAAACCGCAGACCAAGAGGATGATTAAAGGCGACGCCACTTTTTATAACCACGACCTGGTCGGCGCCAAAGTGGCGGCTAAAATTATGCAAAGGCTTAAATTTTCCAGCGCTGACACGGAAAAAATAACGACTTTAATCAGGAACCATATGTTTTATTATAATGTCGGCGAGGTCACGGAAAGTTCGGTGCGCCGGCTAATCAGAAAAGTCGGCGAAGAAAATTTAGCCGATTTGATTGATCTGCGCGTTGCCGACCGCTTAGGCTCGGGCGTGCCTAAGGCCAAGCCGTATAAACTGCGCCACCTTGAATATATGATGGAAAAAGTCAGGTTTGACGCGGTTTCGGTTAAGATGCTGAAAATCAACGGCGATGATTTAATGAAGGTTTTAAAGATAGAGCCCGGGCCGAAAATCGGCGCGATTTTAGACGTCTTGTTATCCGAAGTGATTGAAGATCAGTCGTTGAATGAAAAAGCCTATTTGGAAAAACGGAGCTTGGAATTGAATAAAATGGATTTGCGCGAGCTGCGCGAACAAGCCAAAGAGAAAATTGAAGACAAAAAAATGGAAGACGACGAAGAGATAAAAAAAGAATTTTATGTTAAGTAAAATATGAAAAAGAATATAATCGCGCTAAAAAATTTTTATATTTTTTTATTTATAATAATTGTTGCTGTAATTTTGCTTACTCCCTGGCTAATCAGGCAAGGCTTTTCCATTCTTGATGAAGAAACTTTAGAAGTAATAATCATCGGCCTGCTTTTTATCGTCAGCTATGTCATTTATGTTTTATATCAAAATGAAATTAAAAAAAATTTAGAGGCGTTAAAAGATTCAGAAAATCATCGGCTAACGCTTGAAGAAAGGCTGGACGAAGCTTTTAAGCATATCGGCCAAGTGAATGTGCAGATTCAGGAAATCAGGTCTATTTTCAGCGGATTGAAGAAATATCCGGAAAACAAAAATGATTTTAAAAACATTTTAAAATATTTTGCCGAAAAAGTATTAAGCATCATCGCCGTTGACTGGGTTTTGTTTAAAATAATTGACATAAATAGCGTTAAAACTTTAGGCGAGCATAGCCAATGCCGGGAGGGCGCGGTTTTTCCGATAAATAAAATCGGCAACCACGATTTGATTGATAAAATCAGCTTGGAAGCATATAATATTTTACGCTCCGATCAGAATGATTTAAAAATTAAAGTTTATTGCATTACTCCGAAAATTGAAATCGCCAAACAAACGGAGATATTCATTAAAGCGGTTGTGAACCAGCTGGAGATGCTGTTTTTAATTTTTTCTTCAAACTATTATAAAAATAATAAAATAATAAATAATCAAGAAAATATTCAGATATTTTAATTATATGAAAAAATTAATTTTACCGGCAATATTATTGCTGGTTTTAACCGCCTGCTCTAATAGCCAATTTAGCTATGACGAATCGAGCGCGCCTAAAACTATGGACAATTTCAATGAAGCGGATATAATAGGTAGAATGACCGATCTAAAAAACGGCTTAACGCCGAAAATCAAACCAAGCGGCAAATCCGCGGCCGGCGGATCAAGTCAGGCGGCGGGGCAAGCCGCGGCCGAGCCAGCCGGACAGAGACAGCTCCAAAATTTAGCCGCTCAATATGACGGCGCGGTTATTAAAACCAATTTCGGCGATTTAACGGTTAAATTTTACGCCCAGGAATCGCCGGTGACGGTGAATAATTTTTTAAATTTGGCCAAAGACGGTTTTTATAACGGCACGAAATTTCATCGGGTGATAAAAGATTTCATGATTCAGGGCGGCGATCCTTTAAGTAAAGACGATGATTGGTCAAACGACGGTACCGGCGGCCCGGGCTATAAGTTCCAGGATGAAATCAACCAGCATAAATTAGTGCGCGGCAGTTTGGCCATGGCCAATTCCGGACCCAATACCAACGGCTCGCAGTTTTTTATCGTTACGGCCGCGGCTACGGCCTGGCTTGACGGCAAGCATACGAATTTCGGCTATGTGGCCGGCGGGCTGGAGGTAATGGAAAAAATAGAAAAAGTTAAAGTCAACGAGAACGATCATCCGACCGAAGACGTTATTATAAATAGCATTGAATTAACCAAAGGCGGAGCCGGCGATCAACCGGAAATTACCGGGCCGGAACCGGCGCCCGGCGCCAGTTCAACTCCGGAAATAAATTCGGCCAGTTCAACCTCCGCGGTCGGAGAAGAAGAAACAGGGGATTTTAAATTAAAAGAATAAATTTTTGGGCCTATGGTCTAGTGGTATGACGCGACATTCGCATTGTCGAGACGCCAGTCCGATTCTGGCTAGGTCCACCAAAAACGATTTGTCATTCCCGCGCAGGCGGGAATCCATTTCATTATAAATAATAAATAACAAATTTATGTCCATTATCATTAAATGGCTGGTCATGGTCTTAGCGATTATGATAAGCTCGTATTTAATTCCGGGCGTAGTCGTGGCCGGATTTTGGGCGGCTTTATGGCTGGCTTTGTTTTTAGGGATTATCAATGTTTTAGTCAAGCCGATTTTAATTTTAATAACTCTGCCGATTAACATTTTAACTTTAGGCTTGTTCACTTTTGTCATTAACGCTTTGCTGATTTTACTGGCATCGTCGGTGATTGAAGGTTTTTCGGTCGGCGGTTTTTGGATCGCCATGCTGTTCAGCATTGTTTTATCGGTTGTCAGTTATTTTTTAAACGCTTTGACAAGGGCGAAATAAGAATTCAGCCCCTTTTAGCAAAGGGGTCGCCCATAAGGGCGGGGGATTTTATTATTCGTAATTAATAATTGATTTTCGGGCCATCGTATACCGGTAGTACGCACGATTCGGGTTCGTGTAGACTGGGTTCAATTCCCAGTGGCCCGACAGGTAAATAAAAAAGGTTCTCTTTGGGATTAACCCCAAAGAGAACCTTTTTCGTTGTGATCCAATAATGCAGCCTAATTCCTTCTTATTTTTAATTTTATATTTTTCCTCTTAATTAGTTGTGGATAAGTATTTTTTAAAATAGCTATTATAAGCTATTTTTTATTATTTGACAGTCATATTTTAGTCATATATAATATAGATATATGATAAAAAATATTACTCCAAAACAGAAAAAAGTACTAGAAATAATATATAATAATATAAAATCTACCGGCTTTCCTCCCACTTTAGCCGACTTAAAGAATGAATTAGACGTATCTTCTAACCAGGCAGTTTTAAATTATTTAGCGGCCCTTAAGAGTAAGGGGTGTATCGAGCGAGCAGAAGGACAAGCCAGAGGAATAAGAATTTTGCCTTTAGGCTATAAGATTTTAAATAAAGATCAGTTAGTGCCTGTCGTCGGCGAGACTGCGGCAGGCCCTTTTATTGAAACTCTTGAAGAAACTTCATTCACCTGGACCTCTCTGCCGGGGCAGATATTGAACGATGAAAAAATTACTCAATCAAATGAAAAAATGTTTGCCGTAAAAGTCAACGGAGATTCAATGATAAATGTCGGGATTGATAATGGCGATATGCTTTTGGTAAAAGTAGTTAAAGAATTTAAAAGCGGTGATATTATCCTGGCGAGAACCGACGCAGGAACTACCGTAAAAAGATTTATAGCTGACGGAGGAAAGAGATATTTAAAACCGGAAAATCCGAATTATAAAAATATTACTATTATTCCCGGCGAAGTGGAATTCCAAGGCAAAGTAATTTTAAATCTTAGTAAAGTAAAATAAAAAATATGGCAAATCAAAAATTAGCCAGTGAAATTATCGGTAAGATATTTCGTAATCCGGATATGCAATACGGCTTATCCGTATTTGAAGGCATTAAGCCGGAGTTAGTGCTTGAATTTTCAGAAAAAGACGGAAAATATTATTTAAAGTGCCTGAAGAGAAATAAAAATTTGGTAGCCAAGCCGGAGGAAATTATCCGCCAGCTCATGGTTTATAAATTGATTAATCAATATAAATATCCGCTTGACCGAATTGACGTTGAGGTTGACGTGCAATTCGGCCGGGAAGTCGGAAAAAAACGAGCCGATATAGTTATATATCGCGACGACGGCAAAACGCCATATTTAGTGGTAGAAGTTAAAAAACCGGACGTTAAAGACGGACTGGGGCAGTTAAAAAGTTATGCCAACGCTACCGGCGCGCCCATCTTAGTTTTAACCGACGGGAAAATTCAAAATAATATTTTGAGGACTGATCCGAATCTTTTTGAAGATCTCTTGGAGATTCCTAAATTTAATGAAACCGTGGAAGACGTGCGCTCTAAAAAAATCGTTTATGAAGACCTTGAAGAAATCGCCAATTTAAAACAGCTGATTTACGATTTGCAGGAAGTTGTTTTAGCCAATAGCGGGGTTGATTCTTTTGATGAGATATTTAAGCTGATTTACGCGAAACTTTACGACGAAATTGAAACTCCCAGAAATGAAAATAGGCGATTTAGGGTTATGGCCGGCGCGACGAATAAGGAAAACTTAAATAATATTTGTCGTTTATTTGAAGACGCTAAAAGCCAATGGCGGGATGTTTTTAAGGCCAATGACGAAATAGAAATTCCGGAAAACGTAGTCGTGCCGGCGGTTTCTCTTCTGCAAAAATATCGGCTTTTCGGCTCAAACCTGCAGATTATAGACGATGCTTTTGAATATCTTATTAATTTGGACGCTAAGGGAGAAAAGGGCCAATATTTTACGCCGCGGCACGTAATTGATATGGCGGTAAAGATGCTAAATCCGACCTCAAAAGATTTTATTATTGATTCGGCGGCCGGCAGCTGCGGTTTTTTGCTGCACGCCATGCAATATGTTTGGCAAAACGAACTGACTAAAGTTAAATATGGCGACAGTTATGATGTTAAGCAAAAAGATTATGCCGAAAAGCATTTGTTCGGCATTGATTTTGATCCGCGCTCGGTTAAAATCGGCAAAGCCATGATGCTTATCGCCGGAGACGGGAAAACCAATGTAACTTATGCTAATTCTTTAGATTCGGAAATTTGGAGCGAAGAAACGAAAGCGCGCTTCCGTCCGTTTTTGCGGACATTTAAAGATAGCGAAGAAAGTCGGAGAAATCAGGAAAAGATGAGTGATTTTAATTTTGACATAGTTTTAACCAATCCGCCGTTTGCCGGAGAAATAAAAGGAGTTTTACTTAACCGGTATGATCTTGGCTTTAAATGGGATAAAAATTTTGAAAAAACTTCAAAGCATCAAAATAAAGTTTCGCGCGACGTTTTATTTATTGAACGCAACTTAAATTTTTTAAAGCCGGGCGGGCGCATGGCCATAGTTTTACCGCAAGGAGTATTAAATAATACCCAGATGGAATATGTCCGAAAATTTATTTTAACTAAAGCTAGGCTTTTAGCGGTCGTCGGTCTGCACGGCAATACCTTTAAGCCTCATACCGGTACAAAAACTTCGGTAATATTTTTGCAAAAATTGAACGAGGGCGAAGAAGCACCGAAAGACTATCCGATTTTTATGGCGGTTTCTAAAAAGGGCGGGAAAGATACATCCGGGGAATATATTTATAGAAAAGATAAAGATGGAAATGTTATGTTTAATATGGAAGGTAAGAAAATTATTGACCATGATTTGGATGAGATTGCGGAGGAGTTTGAGAAGTTCGCGAAAGAGCAAAAAATTAATTTTTAATTATGACTGAATTAGTAAATATTTGGTTTTATACATTAAGTACATCTGCGCAGGTGCTAGCCGCCTTAGTTGGACTTTTTGCTGTATTTGTAGTTTATAAATTACAAGGGCTAAGCTCTTCCCTCGAGGATGTGCGGAATATTACCGTAAAAATTCTATCTCATTTTTCTCTTAATACAACGGATTTTACTAAATATAGCGAGGAAATGCTTGGCGTAAAATCTGACAGAGAATTAATATTAGTATTCAATAAAATTTTAGAAGTGCGCGACAAAGAACCAGATAAACTGGGGATAAAATCTTACCCTATTAAAAGTAATTTATTTCAAGAAAAGTATTATAACTTAAATAATGAGACAAAAACTTATTATGAGAAAAAAGTGGAATTAAAAGAGGATATATATAAAAGACTTAAAGAAAGTCTTATTTTTGGATTTATTTTAATTTCTGTTTGCATCCTTGAATTAAGTTTTACTAATTATTTGGTTAACTTTAAGGTTTTATTTTTTACTTCCATAGCTATTGTTTTGTATATGATATCAATTTTAAAAAATATTTATTTAATTTCTGCTTCCTAAAATGATTATTTACTCAATAATCCAAAAATCAAAACTTGAAGGCGCTTTGCGGATTGATGCTGAATATTATCAGCCGGAATATTTAGAATTGGAGAAAAGGCTAAATTCATTAAAAACAAAAACTATAGATGAAATTTGCGAGTCTGTTATTAGTTTTGGAGCGTATTCACTTACAAGTAATATAGTATGGAAAAATGATGGGGTGCCTTATATTAATGTTGGCGACATCCATAACGGATATATTAATTTTAGCAATGTTAAATATATTAGCGAAAAAGTTGATGGGATTTTGAATAAATCAAGGGTAAATAACGGCCAAGTTTTACTGACAATGGCAGGTACGATTGGCAATGCAGCCGTGGTACATAATATTCCTCGGCCAGCCAACGCTAACCAAGCGATAGCCAAGATTACTCCGCTCAAAGGTATTTCACCATACTATCTAGCGGCATTTTTAAATTCAAAATACGGCCGATTACAAACACAGCGAGAAATAGTCAGTAGCGTTCAGGCAAATATTTTTCTTGGAACTATTAAAAAATTCAAGATTCCCGTTTTTAATAACGCGGAAACCAAGGAAGTGGAGCAAAAATATAAAAACTTTCTTAACGAGCTTGAAAACTTAAAAACTTTTTACGCGCAAGCCGAAAGAATACTTTTTGAGGAATTAGAATTAGTTGATTTTAAGGCAGATAAAAGCTTATTTTCCGTCGTGAATTTATCCGAGGTAGAAGATGCCGATCGAATAGATGCCGAATATTTCCAGGAAAAATATAAAAAGTTGGTAAAAAAAATAAAATTAAATAACGCAAAAAGACTGGGAGATTTGGTTTCAATAAAAAAAGGTTTTGAGCCGGGAAGTGAACAATATTATGAAGAAGGAAAATTATTTATTAGGGTCAGCAGTTTATCTGTGAATGGAATTAATTTAACGGACGAAAAATATTTAAGTGAAAAATTGTATAATGAATTAAAAGATAATTATCAGCCCAAAGTCGGAGAAATTTTATTAACTAAAGATGCTACGCCCGGAATAGCTTATACCGTTAAAGAACCGGTTGAAGGGATAATGTCGGGCGGGATTTTAAGATTAAAAATAAAAGAAAATATCAATGCGGAATATTTAACCCTTTGCCTAAACTCTGTTATTGGGAAAATGCAGGCGGAACGGGATTCCGGCGGATCGGTTATCGCTCATTGGAAACCTGAACAAATAAAAAACATGTTGATTCCAATTTTGCCGAAAGAAATTCAAGAAAAAATTGCTGATTTAGTACGGCAGTCGCACGAAGCGAGAAAAAAGGCCAAAGAGTTATTGGAAGAGGCAAAATTAAAGGTTGAGGAAATGATTGAGAATAAAAAATAATTATTTATAAAATATGTTGAAAAAATTGAAATTAGAGAAAAAACATAAAGTTAGTTTAAAGTTAGAAAAAAAGGGTGAAGCAGTATCGCTAAATAATGAGCCAAAACACCCGATTAAACTCAAGCTTGAAAAAAAATAATTTTAACTAAGATAGAGCTTACGGAATGATTTGGAAGGGTGAGAGAGTTAATATTAATGAAATTTATCAATCCAATAGCGATCTTAAAATTATCAAAAACAGGTTAAATGGCCTGTTTTTGTTTTACTTTTAATTTAAGCGAAAATAAGGTATAATAGAAGTATGTTTTTAGATTTTATCCAAATTATTATTGGTAAATATGCAGTTATAAATTTTTATGCCAACCGAAAATACCAATGAACCAATAGTAGAAACCCCAACTCCGCCGGTTGAGCCTGCGGCAGAGCCTGCTATTCCGATCGTGGCACCTGTGCTAACTCCGGAAGCTCAACCGCCTGCGGCCGAAACTCCGCCGCCGCCGGCAGAGCCGGTTAACGCGACAAACACCTCACCCCCCGCCGACGCTGAAGCTATGGCGGGCGAGCAACCCTCTCCTTATCAAGGAGAGGGAGCAAAGCAAACCGGCCAACCCTCTGGAGAGGGAGCAAAGCAAACCGGCATAACCGCTTTGCTTATGAAAGCCAAAGAGAAAATTCAGTTTAGGAAGCGGGCGAAATTGGAAAAGATTATGGCGCTGGCGCAAAGCCGGGGAAAAATTACCAATAATGACGCGCAAAAACTTTTGCGCGTGTCTGACGCTACGGCTACGCGCTATTTAGCCGAACTGGTAAAACAGGGGAGATTAAGGCGGGTTGGGCCGGCCAATAACGCTTTTTATGAAATTAACGGCTAATTCGCGGGTCAGTTGATCCGCGGCCGCGGCTCATTTCCACCATTTGAGCCTTAAACTTAAATATATGCCTAACTACGATTGGTATGCCCAGCTTATTAAGCCCGCCTGGTCGCCGCCGGCCTGGCTGTTCGGCCCGGTCTGGACTTTGCTCTATGTTTTAATCGCGGTTTCTTTCGGCAAAGTATTTTTAATGGCCTGGCAGAAGCAAGTCACCCTGCTAGTGGCTTTGCCCTTCGCGCTTAATTTGCTGTTTAATTTTATTTTTACGCCCATCCAGTTCGGCTTGAAAAATAATCTTTTGGCGGCGGTTGATATTCTTCTGGTTTTAGGCACTTTAATTTGGGCGATGATCGCGATTTGGCCGCATGCCAGATGGATCGCCTACGCGCAGATTCCGTATTTACTTTGGGTGTCGTTCGCCACGGTTTTACAGCTAACCATAACTTATTTAAATAAATAATTTTTTTAAAAACAATTTTATGCCAATGCAAAAGTATCTGAAAATCGCCGGGTTTATCGCGCTGGTTATTTTGGTTTCATATTTCGGCATCATGGCCATGCTTACGGGCATGGGCAATAAATCTTACAACACTTTGTCCGTGGAATCGGGTGCCGGCATGGGAATATTCCAAACCGCGGCGCCGTCAATGAAATCCGCTCCGATGTTTTCCGGCGAAAGCGCTAGGGATTCGGCCGCGACCATAGAGCAAGCGCTAAGCCCGAGCTCGGTGGTTCAGCCGATTGATAAAAAAATCATAAAAACCGGAGACTTAAGCTTAAAGGTTGAGCGCGCGGAAACCGCGGCCGAGAGCATCACCAATATCGCCAAAGTGAACAAAGGCGAAGTGGCCGGCTCCAATTTTTACGAATCCACCCGGGGCGTAAAATCCGGCTTTATTACCGTGCGCGTGCCGTACAATAATTTTGACGCCGCCTTTGCCGAAATAAAAAAAGTCGCCACTCAAGTCGTTTCCGAGTCAAGCAATTCCCAGGACATAACCGAGCAGTATATTGACCTGGAAGCGCGGCTTAAAAATAAGCAAGCCGAGGAAGTGTCGTTTGCCGCGCTATTAAACCGCGCCGGCAAGCTTGAAGAAATAATTTCCGTAACCAGAGAGCTGGCCAGGGTGCGCGGCGAAATTGAACAGCTTCAGGGCCAACTGCGCTATTTAAATTCCCAAACCGATATGTCAACCATCACGGCCAGCTTAAGCGAAGACGTGGAAATCGCGGCGGCCAGCCAAGATTGGCGGCCCTGGCAGGTAATTAAGCTTTCGGTTAAACAGCTTATAACCGCCGGCCAGAATTTCGTTGACGGCCTGATCGCTTTTTTGATTGTCGTTCTGCCCATGCTCATAATTTACGGCCTGATAATCTGGGCGCTTTACCTTATCGGCAAAAAAATTTATAACCGGACTAAAGGCTTATAGTTGAAAAATAGAGAATCAGTACCGGCGATTTTATAATTTATTTTTTTAAGCATAAAATAATATGATCTATCTGCTTGACCTATTGGGCACGCTGGCTTTTGCCGTGGGCGGAGCCTATAAAGCCAAAGGCAGAAAATTAAATTTATTCGGCGTGGTTTTTTTAGGCGCCATAACCGCGGTCGGCGGCGGCACGATCCGCGACTTAATCATCGGCCGGACGCCGCTATTCTACCTTAGAGATTCTAATTATCTCTTAATCTGCTTATTGGCCGGACTGGCGACATATTTGCTCCCCAATTTTTTTAAAAAAACTTATTCCATTTTCCGCTTGATTGATTCAATCGGCTTGGCGGTTTTCGTGATCATCGGAGCTTCTATCTGCCAATCTTTTTTATTTAACGGCGCGATCCTGCCGACGGTTTTATCCTCTTTCGCCTGCGTATTCTTAGGCATGCTGACCGGTTTCGGCGGCGGGGTTTTGCGCGACGCTATCATGGGCGATACGCCCTTTGCTTTAAAGCCCGGGTCAAATTATGTTTCCAGCGCTTTTTTCGGAGCTTCCATTTATTATTTTTTAATGTTTTTCAATAACAATCTGGCGATATTCATATCAATTATTACTACTTTGGTTTTACGGGAAATCGTGTCAGAATACGGGATATATAAAAAGCTAGTAGTTAAAAAATCATTTTTTAATAAAATCTTTAATAAGTAGCATGGATAATCCAATTAACCTTATAAAATTTAAGGCGGCGCTCGAAAAAAATAAAGAAATTTATCTGCGGATTAAGGCGCGGCCGGGCGCGGCTAAAACCGGCCTTAAAGAGATTATGGCGGACCAGACCATTAAAATAGATATAGCGGCGCCGGCCGTTAAGAATAAAGCCAATCAAGAATTAATAAAATTTTTAGCCGGACAATTTGCGGTAAATAAAAATAATGTTAAGATAATCAGCGGAGCGGGGGAGAGGGTTAAATTAGTAAAGATAGTAAAATAATAAAAGAAATGGATTGCGGATCAAGTCCGCAATGACAATAAATTGGAGATTGCTTCGTCGCCTCGTAGATGCGGGGCTCCTCGCAATGACAAATAAAAATATGCCAGATAAAACCAATCAAAAAAATATTCCGCTTCATGTCGGTATCATCATGGACGGCAACCGGCGTTGGGCGCGGGAAAGGAATTTGCCGACTTTTGAGGGGCATCTTTTAGGCTATGAAAAAATGAAGCAGGCGCCGGAATGGTTTTTCTCCCGCGGCGTAAAAATTTTATCATTTTACGCTTTTTCCACGGAAAATTGGAACCGCCAGCCGGTGGAAGTGAATTATTTAATGAAGTTACTCCAGAACGCGGTTGAAAATAATTTGCGCGCTTTGGCTAAAAAGAACGGCTATAAAATTTTAATCAGCGGGCGCTTGGAAGAATTGCCCGGAGATTTGCCGGCTAAATGCCTGGAAATAATCCAAGAAACCAAAGCCAACAATCAGGGGACTGTTAACGTCTGCTTGAATTACGGCGGGCGGGCGGAAATAGTCGACGCGGCGCGCAAGCTGATAAAAAATAAAGTTGAGCTTGAACAGGTGCACGAAGGCATGATAAAAAAATATTTATACAGCCCCGATCTGCCGGATCCGGACATAATCGTGCGCACTTCGGGCGAACAGCGGTTATCCGGCTTTTTAACCTGGCAGTCGGTTTACAGCGAATTATTTTTTATGAAAAAATATTGGCCGGATTTTGAAGAGTCGGACGCCGAAGCTGTTATAAAAGAATATGAGAATAGGAACAGAAGGCATGGAGCAAATTGAAATTCGCGGCTAAAATCCTTTCTATTTTCCGGAAGGGTTTTTTTGTTGAATAATTATGGTTATTTTGCTAAACTTTGTTCATGAATAATCAAGCTAAAACTTCGCCTTTGGCCGACCGGCTGCGGCCGGAAACTTTAGAGGAATTTTTAGGCCAGGAAGAGATTGTCGGCCAGGGGAAAATGCTTAGGCAGGCCATAGAAGCGGATAAGGCGCCGTCGATGATTTTTTGGGGGCCGCCGGGCTCGGGCAAAACCACCTTGGCTTATATTATCGCTAAACATACCAAAGCGGAATTTATCAGGTTCAGCGCGGTAACCAGCGGGGTGAAAGATTTAAAAGAGGTGATTAAAAAGGCCAGAGCCAACGCCATTGAAGACAGGAAAACCGTTTTATTCATTGACGAAATCCACCGCTGGAACAAAGCCCAGCAGGACGCGCTTTTGCCCCATGTGGAAAAAGGAGTAATAACTTTAATCGGCGCCACTACGGAAAATCCCAGCTTTGAAGTGCGCGGGGCTTTATTGTCGCGCTGCCGCGTGTTTGTTTTAAAGCAATTAAGCGCCGAGCAAATTGGAGAAATTATCAAGAATGCGCTTAAAGATAAATTAAAAGGGCTGGGCGAAGCGGCCGTAAAAATAAGCGCTGAAACCATAAATATGCTGGCGCTGATGTCTAACGGCGACGCGCGCACGGCCTTGAATGTTTTGGAATATGCGGCCGCGCTGGACGCCGATATCACCGCCGACATTATCAAGCAAGCTTTTCAAAAATCATATTTGCTTTATGATAAAGACGGGGAAGAGCATTATAATATAATTTCAGCTTTGCATAAAGCCTTGCGCGGCTCGGACGCGGACGCGGCGCTGTATTGGCTGGCGCGCATGCTGGAAGCCGGCGAAGATCCGCTTTATATAGCGCGGCGCTTAGTGCGCTTCGCTTCCGAGGATATCGGCTTGGCTAATTCGCGCGCTTTAGAGCAAGCCGTGGCCGCCTATCAAGCCTGCCATTTCATCGGCCTGCCAGAATGCAATGTTATTTTAGCCCAGGCCGTTGTTTATCTGGCTAAGTGCGAAAAGTCTAATGAACTTTATACGGCTTACAATCAGGCGGCGCATGACGTCCATGAATTAGGCAATCTGCCCGTGCCTTTGCATATCCGCAACGCGCCGACCAAATTAATGAAAGATTTAAATTACGGCAAAGATTATAAATATTCGCCTGACTACGGCTATAAAGAAAAGCAGGAGTATTTGCCGGAAAAGCTGAAAAATAAAAAATATTTAAAATAAAATTATGGATTATTCTAAACCATCAATCGCTCTGCATAAAAAATTCAGAGGGAAAATTGAAATCAAAGCGAAAATCAAGCTAAAAACCAAAGATGATTTGTCGCTGGCTTATACGCCGGGCGTGGCCGCGGTGTCTTCGGCTATCGGCCGGGATAAAAAATTATCCTGGCAATTAACCAACCGCGCCAATCAGGTCGCGATCGTTACTGACGGCACGGCGATTTTAGGCTTGGGCGATTTAGGGCCGGAAGCGGCCATGCCGGTTATGGAAGGCAAGTCGGCGATTTTTAAAGAGTTTGCCGATATTGACGCGGTGCCGCTATGCATCAATACGACCGACACGGAAGAAATTATTAATTTTTGCAAGCAGATTGAGCCGAGCTTCGGCGGCATAAATCTAGAAGATATTTCGGCTCCGCGCTGTTTTGAAATTTTGGAGCGGCTGGAAAAAGAATTGTCCATTCCGGTTTTTCATGACGATCAGGACGGCACGGCCATCGTGGTTTTAGCCGCTTTGATTAATGCCTGTAAAGTCATGGGCAAAGCCATGAAAAATTTGCGGATCGTCATAAACGGCGCCGGCGCGGCCGGCATCGCGGCGGCGCGCTTGCTTTTAGCGGTTGGCGTTAGCGATTTGATTTTACTGGACAGCCAAGGCATAATTTGCGCCGGCAGAGAAAATTTAAATCCGATTAAATGCAAGTTCGCTTTAAAGACTAATAAGAAGAAAATTAACGGCGGTTTGGCCGACGCTTTGCTCGGCGCCGATGTTTTTATAGGCCTGTCCAAGCCGAATTTAGTGACCGCGGCCATGGTTAAATCAATGAACCCGGAGCCGATTATTTTCGCCATGGCTAATCCTACGCCGGAAATTATGCCCGACTTGGCTATAAAAGCTGGAGCCGGCATAGTTGGCACCGGCCGATCGGATTTTCCCAATCAGATTAACAACGCTTTGGTTTTTCCCGGAATTTTCCGCGGCCTGCTAGACAACCGGGTAAAACAGGTAACGACTAAAATAAAAATTAAAGCGGCTCTGGCTTTGGCCGGCGTCATTAAGCCGAGTAAAAATCAGATTTTGCCTTTGATTACGGATAAGAAAGTGGTCAAAGCCATAGCTAAAGCGGTGAGATAAACATAATTTGTCATTGCGGCCACCGAGCCGCAATCTAGTAATTAGCCGCAGGAAGATGAAACCCAATCCAACCGATTTACCTATTACTCATTTGAACATTTATTTATGCCTGTTTATATATATTATCATCCTGTCGCTCCGCTAGGGTTACTTTCTTATAACTAAGAAAGTAACCAAACCTGCCTGCCGGTAGGCAGGGAAGTTTTGGGGTGCCTCAATTGGCTATCACGCCAATTAATCTTCCTGCTGTAAGCCATGTCGCCAATTCGTCACCCCAAACCCCAAGGTGATTTTAATTTATTTATTGAATTATATATGGAAAAGCCCAAACTTCTGCTTCATATCTGCTGCGTCGGCTGCGGCGTTTATGTCAGCCGGCAGCTTAAGCAGGATTATGATGTAATACTGTTTTTTTATAATCCCAATATTTGGCCGGAAGAAGAATATAAAAAGAGATTGGCCGAAGCGGAAAAAATAGCCGAACAATTTAATTTGGAGTTGATTAAAGGCGAGTATGAACATGATAAATGGCTTAAGGCGGCGCGCGGGCATGAAAGCGATCCGGAAAAAGGCCAGCGCTGCTTAATCTGCTATAAGTTCAGATTAGGCGCGGCCGCGGCCATGGCTAAAAAAATAAACTGCGCTTATCTGGCAACCACTCTGACCACCAGCCCGCATAAAGACGCTTCGGCTATAAATAAAATCGGCGAGCAGGCGGCCGGGGAATACGGCTTGAAATTTTTAGCCGGCGATTTTAAAAAGCAAGACGGCTTTAAAAAATCAGCCGCGCTCGCCAAAGAACTAAATTTATACCGCCAGAATTATTGCGGCTGTGAATTCAGCCGTAAGGAATAATAAGTTATAATTTGTCTTTCAGCGGTTTTTTATGTTATAATTTAAGGAGTTTTATATATAATACATAATTCTATGCTACCAGAAAAATGGCAGGAAATAGTCGGCAACATTAAAGACAATTTTAAAGTTGAAGAGAGCGGCAGCGAGCATCTTAACGACGAAGGCGGCGCGGATGTTGAATATATAGTTTTTAACGGCCCTTTGGGCAGAATGAGATTGGAGTTTGTTTCCAAACCGGTAATTTTAGATAAAAAAACCAAATATTCAAACCGCATCGGTTCGGAAACGGTAATTGATTATATCTACAGCCCGGATGAAAAATCCCATAAATTAAAAGCCTATAAATGGGATGAGGCGGTAAACGATTGGCTGGAAATGGAAGCTAAAAAGTTTGATTTATAAAAGCTTTAAAAACTTTTTTAGAAAAAGTTTTTCCCCCTCCGGGGATAAATAATATTTTCAAAAAATATATTGTATCAAATAAAATTTTATAGCGGGCAAACCTGCCTGCCGGTAGGCAGGGCCCTACGGCCATAAAATTTTAATTTGATGATTTCCGACTTTAAAAACTTTTTCCCCGATGAGCGGGATAAACAAAAAATATATGGACAAAAAACAAGTCACCTTGATTTTTCTGTTAGCGATTTTATTTGCACTGGTTTTGTATTTAATTTTTACTTCAGGATCAATCAAAGAGGCGGGTAAGCCCGCGGAGCAGACAAAGCAGGATAATTCCGCTTTGCTGGAAAACGATTATAAGCTAAAGGCTAAAGAATTTTTTACGGCTTTTGAAAATTTAATCAAGGACAGCAGTTTTACCGAAGAAAACATTACGGAATTGAAAAATAAATTGTTAAGCTTAAAAGTGCCGGTAAAATTTAAAGAGCTGCACATACAATTTGTCTTGGCTTTGACTAAAATGGAAAATTATTTCAGGCAAAAAGACGAGCAGGAAAAAAGCAATAGCTTGCAGGCGGTTAACCAGCTAAAGGCTGACTATAGCTGGTTAAATAAATAAGCCATAAATTTTTTATTTGATAGAATATTTACATGAAATTAAATCGTCTTCTGCCATTAATTATACCTTTAGCGGTTTATGCTTTGGCTGAAATGTATTTTTTTTATCCCAAGCTGATTTATCTGGCCGTTGTTTTAATAAATTTGTTGATATTTTTCGCGGTTTGGCAGTTTTGCCGGGCGAGCCAAGTTGATAAAGAGTGGTGGAATTATTTAATCTTGCCGGCCGTTATGTCTACGGCCGTTATGGCCTACTCGGTTTTTTTAAGCTCTAAAGCGGCGATTCAGCTGCTGTTTATTTTAAATTTGGTGTTTTTGTATTTTTATTTGCGCTATATTTATTATTATCTTTTAAGCCCGAGCCAATACGAAATTTTCAGCATAGAGAATTTTTCTTCTTACGTTAGCTGGTTCAGTTTTTTTCTTTTTTCGGCCACGATATACGGCTTACAGTCATTTTTAAATTTACCGATTTTCCGCCTGGCGTTAATTATGCTAGCCGTAGCGGCTTTAATCGTTTATCAGGTTATCTGGGTGAATAAGATTGATTTTAAAAAAGGTTTGCCCTATATTTTAATTAGTTGTTTTATTTTAGTTGAATTATGCTGGTCAATTTCTTTTTTGCCTTTTAATTATAATATTTCCGGGCTTTGCCTGGCTATTTGCTTTTACGTGATTATCGGCCTGATTAAAAACCATTTGCTTGATAAATTGGATATGGCCAGAATAAAAATGTATTTAATTTTAGGGTCAGCCAGTTTATTATTAATATTATTCACGGCCCGGTGGCTTTAGCGCGTTTTAATAATTAATTTTTTTAAAGCTATGAATTATATAAAAGAATTTTTTAAAAAACATAAATTTGTTTTTCTGGCGGTAATTATTTTAATTTTAGGAATTGGCGGCGGCTTATTCGGCGATATAATCGCTAAGTCTTATTTGTTCGACGCCTCGTCTGGTTTTTCTTTCGGTAATTTTGATTTTTCCCAGGGGCAATTCAGGGATCAGGGCATAGTAATCAGCAATGCTAAAAATGTTATCGTGCAAGAGGACGTAAAAATAGAAGAAACCATTAATTCGGTTGGCGCCAGCCTGGCCGGCATTTATAAAAAGCAGAAACTTATTAAGTCAAGCAATGTTTTTTCTCCGAATAATTTTTATAAAATAAGCGACGCGGCCGGGCAGGGCTTTATCATAACTTCGGACGGCTGGATAGTAACTACCTTAGCGCTGGATAAAATCTACGCCGATTATGTGGTTATTACCAAAGATAAAAAAATATACCAGATTGACAAAGCCGTTAGCGACAGTGCTACCGGATTTAATTTTATTCATGTCGCGGCCAGAGATTTCCCGGTGAGGAAATTCGCGGCCAAGCAGGATATTAAGAGAGGCAATTCAACTGTTAGCGTAAATTGGCTGGAATTAAGCTGGGTTTCTTCAGTTCTCGGATTTAAAGAAAAAAGCGGGCTCGTAGAGTCAAGCGATAATTTTTCCACCAAGTTAATTTTAAATAATGGCGTGCCGGAGGAGTTTAAAGGTTCGGTTGTTTTTAATTTGGCCGGCGACGCTTTAGGAATAGTTGACGCCAAAGGAGAAATTGAGCCTATGGCGCATTTGGCGGCCGTGGTTAATAGTTTGTTTAAAAATAAAGCTATAATCAGGCCGAGTCTGGGAATTAATTATATTAATTTAGCGCTATTTGTCGCTATAGATGAGCAAAATAATTATTGGCAGAAGGGCGTAATTATCTATAAAGATCAAAAAGGCATCGCGGTTAAAAAAGGCAGTCCGGCGGCTTTGGCCGGTTTGCGCGAGCAGGATATTATAATTTCGGTTGATAATGTTAATCTTGATAAAAGCAACGGTTTGGCGGATATTATTCAGAGCCGCGCGGCCGGAGATAAAATCAATTTAGTGATTATGCGCGATGGCGTTCAAAAAGAAGTTGAAGTTGTTTTAGCGGAGCAGAAATAGAAAAAAGCGATAAATCACAGCCTGCTTAGCCTAAGTTACGCAGGTTTTTATTTTAAGCGGTTTATGTTATAATAATGAGTATTAGATACGACATTTTAGCTTACACAAAATTTATTAAATTTTCTACTGCGCCTGCCTGCCGGTAGGCAGGGAACTCGTCCGCCTATTGGCGTCCTCAAACAGTCCTCGCACGAAAATTTAACAAATTTTGTGTAAGCAATCGATGGTAAGTAATAGTGTTTATGAAGATAAAATCCATTAGAAATGTTAAAAATTTGGCGGGCAAGGCTGTTTTATTGCGCGCTGACTTGAACGTGCCGATGAAAAATCGCCTGATTAAGAGCGAATATAAAATTGTAGCGACGCTACCTACCATCCGCTATTTATTAAGGCATAACTCAAAAATAATCATCGCTACCCACATGGATAAGGATAATTCGGCTAAACCGGCGGCTAAAAGATTAGCCGAGCTTCTAAATAAGAAGATACTATTCCTTAATGACTGCGCCGGCAGAAAAGCCAAAGAAGCCGCGGGGAAAATGGAAAATAGGGACATAATTTTTTTGGAAAATTTGCGCTTTAATCCGGGCGAGGAAGAAAATGATAAAAAATTCGCCAGGGAGCTGGCCGGCTTGGCTGATATTTACGTCAACGATTCTTTCGGCGTTGACCACCGCGACCACGCCTCGCTTAGCGCCATTAAAAAATATCTGCCTAGTTACGCCGGCCTGCTTTTAGAAAAAGAAATTTTAAATTTGCATAAAATTTTAGAGCCTAAAGAGCCTTTGATTGCCATAATCGGCGGCGCTAAAATCCAGACTAAAATTTCCTTGATAAAAAAATTAGCTAAAAAATCCTACCGGGTTTTAATCGGCGGCGCTTTGGCTAATAATTTTATCGCCGCCCATGGTTTTAAAATCGGCAAGTCGCTCGCCGATAAAGCCAGCATAAAAATAGCGGCCGAGCTGGCTAAAAAATATAAAAATATCCTTTTGCCGGTTGACGTTATCGTGGCTAAAAAAATTAACAGTAAAAACGCGGAAGTTAAGCCGGTCAACCAGGTAGCTAAAGACGATATTATTTTAGATATCGGGCCGCGGACGGTTAAATTATTCGTAAATTTTATCAGGCAGGCCAACACCATAATTTGGAACGGCCCGCTGGGCTATTTTGAAAATGAGCATTTTAAGCACGGCACTTTGTCCATCGCCCGCTTCGTGGCCGCCCGCTCCACCGGTTCGGCTTTCGGCGCGGTCGGCGGCGGCGAAACCATTGAAGCGCTGAAGCTTACTAAAATGGATCATTATATTGACTGGATTTCCACCGGCGGGGGAGCCATGCTGGCTTATTTAAGCGGCGAGAAGATGCCCGGGCTCAAAGGGATTGTGAAATAATTTTTTTTAAAATATTTATTAATTAAAAAAAGTTTATGAAAAAATTAAAGTTCGGAAAAATGTTCGTGGCTATAACTTTTTTTATCATAACAAGCGTTGTTGGTATTTTAAGCGTTTTGTCAGTTAAAGCGACCGATGATCTCTCTTGCGCTCAAGTTATTACTCCGGCTCAAAATTCCACAACCGGTGAATGTAAAGATTTTTCTACTCCTTGCGATGTACCGGTCGGATGGAACAAGGTAGAAAGTTGTCCGATTTCTTCGGATAAATTAACTATTACTGTCCTTTCGCCGAACGGCGGGGAAACATGGGCAAAAGGAACAAAACAGACGATTAAGTGGCAAGACAACACGCCCACGCCGACATGTACCAACTCAACCTCTTCTGGTATTTCCTCAACTTGCGCTGATAATGCGCGTTTGTATGATATCAATCTAGTCACTTATTCCTCGCCTTGCCCGGCAGGTATGGCTTGCGTGCAATCTGCTTCCGCTATCTACAAAATTGTTAAAAATATTTCTGTCAACTATTACAATTGGATTATTGGCGCGATTCAAGAACTATCCGACGGACTTGTTCCTGAAGGTTCTTATACCATTCAAGTTTGCCAGTCTGGCACTTCAACTTGCGACTCAAGCGATAGCTATTTTAAGATTGCCGATCAGCCGAAGGTATGTGCTGCTTGTGTCGGTGGAGCAGATACCGGGAAGACAGATGCAAATGGTTGCCCAATTTATTTATGTCCGGGGCAAACATGTGGTGTGCCTGTCTGCAAAGATGGTTCCAAACTTTATGATACCGGAAAAATAAACTCTTTTGGCTGTATAATTCATGAGTGCGTAAGCCAAACTTGCAGCAGGCCTGTCTGTGATGGCGGCAATTTTATCAATACAGGAAAAGTAGATTCAAGCGGCTGTACGGTTTATTCATGCCAAGAAACTAATGTTATTTCCGAAAAGGTGAAATGTTGGTTTAAAGGCTCGCAAACCGAACAAAAGTGTTATGCCGCGGTTGATAATGATGGCCTTAGTTGCTCCGGCAAAGAATCTTGCATTATGGATGTTGTTAGAACTAAAGGAGAAAAAATAACCTGGAAAAGTTCTTGCGGCGGTTATGCCTATACGACGATGGATGGAACCGGCGGATATGATGGGCGCGGTGAGTATGCGGAATTTAATTGCGTCCCTGCCGCCATTCCCTCTGATGTTTCTACCCTTCCTGCTACCACCAAAGTCCAGGCTCCAACCGCAACTCCTAAAATAACGGAAAATAAAGTAGAAATAATTGAAATGAAATATATAGCCAAAGACATGGCTGACGACAAATACGACTCTATTCTTTCCGAGCTTAAACAGCTTCGCAATATCGTTAAAGAACAGCAGAATGAAATTAAATATTTAAAATCATTAGCCAGCGATTTAAAAGATTTATCGGAAAAAATGAAAAATGCGATTAATGATTTTATTACTTACGGCGTTGACGCTAATACGGTGAAGCTGGGCGCCGGCGAGAGGGCGGCGGTTATTAATTCTTATAAAGCGGCCTTCGCAAAATTACCGGAAACCGAAGCTGAATTAACCGATGCCATTAAAATCGCCAATGGCCGATTTCCGTCATTGATCAGCGATAAAGCCGAGAAAGCGGCTAAAGAGCAGTTTATTAAAATTTATAAGAGAGTTCCGGATTTAAATGATCCTAAAGATAATGTCGCTATTAAAGTTATGGCTTACGGGCTAAGGCAGAAAGCGGAAAACAGGAATTTAAACAGCGAAAAGTCCGGCATTAAAACTTTCAAGAGTATCTACGGCTATACGCCGAAAACCACCGAAGATTGGAACACCATGCAAGCCATTACTTATTCAGGCGCGGCTCGCGAGAAAGATTCTGACGGCGATTTATTGTCCGACGAGATGGAAGCGCAATATGGAACTAATCCGAACAAAGCCGATACCGACGGCGACGGCTTTAAAGACGGCGCAGAAGTGAACGGCGGCTTTAATCCGAAAGGAGAAGGCAAGTTATAATTTTAATGAATAATAATTAACGTGGGGCTAGCACCCCTTAAAATCTATGATTCCCAACAAAATCGTAACAATTTTCATCGGCGTTTTTTTAACGCTCGGTACAATTTATCTGGGTATTTTAAGCTGGAACGCGGTTAAGTCCCATGATTATATCGGCGTCAGTCCTAAAGAAAGCCATTCTTTTTATATTACCGGCGAAGGCAAGGTGACCGGCGTGCCTGACATAGCTAAAATTCAGCTGGGCTACAGCGTGGAAAAACCGACCGTGGCCGCGGCGCAAAAAGATAACAGCGATAAAATGAACGCCATGATAGACAAGCTGAAAAAAGATTTTCAAATTGACGTTAAAGACATCCAGACCGCCAATTATTATATTTCGCCACAGTATGACTGGAATGACAGCAAACAAACTTTAAGGAGCTATTTAGTCAGCCAGAGTTTAAATGTTAAATTAAGGCAGATGGATAAAGTTTCCAAAATCATTGAAGCCGCCGGTTCAATCGGCTTAAACCAGGTTGGCAATCTAAGCTTTGAGATTGATAATCCGGAAAAATTAAAGCAAGAAGCCCGCGAGAAAGCTTTGGCGCAGGCCAAAGAAAAAGCCGAAGCTTTGGCTAAGGTGGTCGGCGTTAAACTGGGTAAAGTCATTTCTTTCAGCGAATCAGCCAACGACAGCCAGCCGGTGCCGCTCTACGCCATGGATAAAGCGGCGGCAGGCATGGGCGGCGGCGGAACCGCGCCCGCGGTTGAAGCCGGCAGCAATGAGATCACGATATTCGCTACGGTGCAGTATGAGATATTATAAACCTTTAAAAACTTTTTTTAAAAAAGTTTTTAATATTTTCAAAAAATATAAGGTATCAAATAAAAATTTTATAGCGTGCAAAGCCCTACGGCCATAAAATTTTTATTTGATTACAAATGATGTATGCCTAAAATAAAAAAAATTACGGCCCGCGAAATTTTGGATTCGCGCGGCAATCCGACGGTGGAAACTTGCGTCTGGCTGGATAATGGCGCGCGCCTTAAGGCTAGCGTGCCTTCGGGCGCTTCTACGGGCGCGCATGAAGCCGTGGAATTGCGCGACGGCGATAAGGCCAGATACGGCGGACTGGGAGTTTTAGACGCGGTTAAAAATGTTGAGCAGAAAATCGCGCCGAAATTAATCGGCCTGGAAGCCGGCGATCAGGAAAAAATTGATGATTTAATGGTAAAGCTGGACGGCACGGAAAATAAAAGCAAGCTGGGCGCTAACGCTATTTTATCCGTATCGCTGGCTTGCGCTCGCGCCGGCGCTTTGGCTTTGGACGTTGAGTTATATGAATATATAAGCAAAAGCTATGCCTTAGGCATAACACGCTATACTCTGCCCACGCCTTGCTTTAACATTTTTAACGGCGGCAAGCACGCGGATACTAATTTGGATTTTCAGGAGTTTATGATTATTCCGGTTTTGGACGCCAGCTTTAAGGAAAAGGTCAGAATCGGCGCGGAAATTTTTCACTCTTTGGGCCAGGTTTTAAAAAGGGCCGGTTTTGACACTGACGTCGGCAACGAAGGCGGCTACGCGCCTGACATAGTTTCTTCCATCCAGGCCATTGAATTAATCATGGCCGCGGCCCTAAAAGCCGGGTTTAAGCCGGGAAGCCAAATCGCTTTGGGCGTAGACGTCGGCTCGTCCCAGCTTTATAACAAAGCTGACGGCAAATATATTTTTAAATTAGACCGAGCCAGCTTTACCGCGGCTACCTTAACCGGCTTGTATTACGAGTGGTTCAGAAAATATCCGATTATTTACATTGAAGACGGTTTGGCCGAAGATGATTGGGCCGGCTGGCGGGAGTTAAATAAAGAGCTGGGATCAAACGTTATGCTGGTCGGCGATGATTTGTTCGTAACCAATCTTGAGCGTTTAAGGCAAGGGCTAAAAGAGCGCGCGGCCAACGCTATTTTAATCAAGCCCAATCAGGTCGGAACTTTAACTGAAACCATTAATTGCGTTAAGCTGGCTAAAAAACATAATTATAAAATCATCGTCTCCCATAGAAGCGGCGAAACCACGGATGACTTTATCGCTGATTTGGCCGTGGCGGCCGGCGCTGATTATATTAAAGCCGGCTCGCTCGCTCGTGGCGAAAGAGTGGCGAAATACAATCGGCTGATGGAAATTGAAGATGGATTAAAATGACAAATAAATTCTATAATTGTCATTGCGAGAAGCCCTGTACTCAGGGCGACGAAGCAATCTAACGTACTATTTATTATAATTACAGATTGTTTCTGCAATAAAGATTTATTTTATTTAAACTGTTTGTGAGATTGCTTCACCCCGAGTACGGGGTTCGCAATGACAGATTTTACGTTTTTTATGCCTAAACAAGAAAAATCAGATAAACCGTTAAAAAATATCCTGCCCATGATTCTCGTCATCCTTGACGGCTGGGGCCTGGCCGCGGCGAATAAAGGCAATGCTATTTTTTTATCTAAAACTCCGACCATGGACGGCCTAATAAAGAAGTATCCGAATACCAAGATTTACGCCCATGGCAAATACGTCGGACTGCCCGGATTCCAATCAGGCAACAGCGAAGCCGGCCATATGAATATCGGCGCCGGACGCGTAGTTGAGCAGGACGCGGTTAAAATTTCCAAGAGCATTAATGACGGCACTTTTTTAAAGAATGCCGGTTTTATTGAGGCAATCAGGCATGTTAAAAAAAATAAAAGCCGGCTCCATTTAATGGGCATGATTTCCAACGGCATGAGCGCGCATAGCGATCCGGATCATTTATTGGCCTTAATGTCTTTAGCCAGAGAAAAAGGCGTGGGAGAAGTTTATCTGCATTTGTTTACCGATGGCCGGGATTCGCCGAAATATGTTTCGTTAAAATTGATCGCGGATATTCAAAAAGCCTTTAAAAACGGCGAAGCCATCGCTACGGTTATGGGCAGATTTTACGCCATGGACAGAAAAAAGGCTTGGGAAAGGACTAAAGAAGCTTATGATGCCCTGGTTGACGGCGCGGGCAGAAAAGCCGAAAGCGCCCAGGCGGCCATAACCGAGAGCTATAACAGGGGCGAAAGCGATGAGTTTGTTGAACCGTATATTATTATGAAAGACGGCCGGCCTTTGCCGAGGATAGCTTCGGGCGATAGCGTGATATTTTTTAATTTAAGGTCCGACCGGGCCAGGCAGTTAGCCAAATTTTTTGTGCAAAAAGACCTTTGCGAGCTTAATAAGTCCTGCTTTACCAGAAAAAAATTTCTTAAGGATTTATTGTTTGTGGCCATGACTGATTTTGGGCCGGATTTAGACAGCATTTTAACCGCTTTCCCGTCGGCTGATTTAAAAAAGACTTTGCCGATGCAGCTTAAGGATTTAAGGCAGCTGTATATCGCGGAAACGGAAAAATACGCCCATGTGACTTATTTTTTTAATGGCGGCTTTGCCGATCCGGTTAACGGCGAAGCCAGGCGGGTTATTCCTTCGCCTGACGTAAAATCATATGATGCCACCCCGGCCATGAGTTCAAACGGCTTGACTAAAGAGATATTGGATAATTTAGCTAAAAAAAAGTACGATTTTACGGTTTTGAATTTTGCTGCGCCGGATATGATCGGCCATACGGGTAATTTATCCGCCGGCATAGAATGCTGCCATGAGGTTGATAAATGTTTGGGAGAAATCGTGAAAGCTTATTTACGAGCGAGCGGCACTATTCTTATAACCGCGGATCATGGCAATATTGAAGAGATGGTTAATTTAAAAACTGGAGAAATAGATACCGAGCATTCAAGCAACCAAGTGCCGTTTATAGCGGTAAATAAAAATATGGCCGCTAAGGCTAAATTAAGAAGCAACGGAGTCTTGGCCGATGTCGCGCCGACAATATTAAAATTACTGGGTTTTGATCAGCCGGAAGAAATGACCGGACAGAGCTTAATAAAATAATTTTCAATTTCAAAAAACATTTATGGCAGAAAAAAAACAACAAGCGCGACCTAAACCGGTAGTTTTAATGGTTCTTGACGGCTGGGGCATAGCTAATCCCTATACCGGCAACGCTATCAGCCAAGCCAATACACCAAATATAAAAAGTTACATCGCTAAGTATCCGGCCATGGCTTTAGTGGCTTCCGGCGAAGGAGTCGGTTTGCCATGGGGAGAGTCGGGCAATAGCGAAGTCGGCCATTTGAATTTAGGCTTAGGCAGAATTTTATACCAGAATCTTCCCAGGATCAATAAAGCTATCGCCGACCGCAATTTTTATAAAAATAAAATTTTACTCAAGGCGATTGATCATGTTAAAAATAATAAATCAAAATTGCATTTTCTCGGCTTGGCTTCCAACGGCTGCGTTCATTCTTCGCTGGAGCATCTTCAGGCTTTAATCGCTTTAGCGGCGGAAAAGCAAGTTAATGAATTTTATGTTCATGCGATTTTAGACGGCAGAGACACGCAGTTTAATTCCGGTTTGAATTTTATTAAAGAAGTGGAGGCGTCTCTAGCCGGAACTAAAGGCAAAATCGCTTCTCTCCATGGCCGGTTTTACGCTATGGATCGGGATAATCACTGGGATAGGACGATTAAATCGTATGAAGCTATGGCGCTAGGCGCGGGTGAAAAAAGCGAGTCGGCGGAGAAAGCGGTTGAAGCCAGTTATGAAAAAAAGATATATGACGAGGAGTTTATGCCGACGGTCATAACCGCGGACGGCAAGCCGCTGGCTAAAATTGAAGACGGCGACGCGGTAATATTTTTTAATTACCGCCCTGACCGGGCGCGAGCGCTTACCAAAGCTTTTGTTTTGCCGGGCTTTGAAAAGTTTAAGCGTAAAAAATATTTGAATATTCTTTTCGCCACCTTCGCCGAATATGAAAAAAATTTGCCGGTGGAAGTGGTTTTCCCTCCGGAAGTTTTAAAAAATACTTTGGGCGAAGTTTTGTCCGGCGCCGGCTTAAAGCAGCTGCGGATCGCGGAAACGGAAAAATACGCCCACGTGACTTATTTTTTTAACGGCGGCCGCGAAACAAAGTCCGAAGGCGAGGACCAGATATTGGTTCCGTCCCCGGCCGTGCCGAGCTATGACCTTAAGCCGGAGATGTCGGCTTTGGAAGTGACCGATAAAGTGATTAAGGCGATTGAAGAGGACAATTACGATTTTATTTTATTGAATTTCGCCAATACCGACATGGTAGGGCATACGGGCAATTTAAACGCGACTATCAAGGCGGTTGAGGCGGTTGATAAATGCGTCGGCAAAATTGTTAATACGGTTTTAGGCAAAAGCGGCTTGTTGTTTATTACGGCTGATCATGGCAATGCTGAAGGACTGTTTAATATGCAAACCGGGCAAATTGATAAAGAGCATTCGGCCAATCCGGTGCCGTTTTTGATTATCGGCAAAGATTACGAAGGTAAAAGCTTGTCTTTGCCCGACGCGCCCGGCGGCGATTTAAGCCTGCTTCAGCCCCAGGGCATGCTGTCCGACGTGGCGCCGACGGTTCTTAAGGCCATGGGGTTGGAAAAACCAAGCGAGATGACAGGGAGAAGTTTAATATAATTTTTATGTCTATTTTAGTTATAAATTCCGGCTCAACCTCGGTTAAATATAAATTGTTCGCTGGCGATGAAACGGAAATTAAGCAGGGAGAAATCACCGGCGTTACCGATCATCAAGCGGCGTTAAAGCAAGTTTTAAGGGATGTCGGCGGGCTGCAGGATTTAGAGGCGGTCGGCCATCGGATAGTGCATGGCGGGCATAAATTTTTTAAACCGCTGGTAATAAACCAAGATAATTTTTTGGAATTAGAGCAGTTTAATAATCTGGCGCCTTTGCATAATCCTTATAATTTAGCCGGCATTAAAGCGGCGGTTGGATATCTGCCGCAAATTAAGCAGGTGGCGGTTTTTGATACGGCTTTTTACGCTGATTTGCCGGAGATTTCCCGCCTTTACGCCCTGCCTAAAGAAATAAGCGAAAAATATAAAATTTATCGCTACGGCTTTCACGGCACTTCGCATAAATACGCTATGCAGGAAAGCGCTAAACTGCTTAAAACGGAAGTTAGTAAAATCAGTTTAATCAGCTGCCATTTGGGCGGCGGCTGGTCAATTACGGCCATAAAAAACGGCCGGCCGATTGACACTTCTATGGGCCTGACTCCGCTTGAGGGTTTAGTGATGATGACCAGGGCCGGAGATATTGACCCGGGAATAATTTTTAAGCTTTTGGAAGAAATGCCGGAAGAGATAAACCGGGATAAGCTAGCCATGGTTTATGATTTATTGAATAAGCAGTCGGGCATCAAAGGCTTGTCCGGCGTTAATGATTTCCAGCAGTTGCTTAAAATGGTGTCGCTCGGCAGCCAAGAAGCTAATCTGGCTTTTGATTTAGCTATTAACCGTTTAATAAAATATATCGGCGCTTACTGGACCGAGCTGGAAGGCAAAGCCCAGGCGATTGTTTTTACCGGGGCTATAGGCGCCGGCAATCCGCTGACGCGCAACCAAGTGATGAAAAAAATAAAATGCTTGGGCAAATTGCCGATGCTGGCGGTTAAAACCAATGAGGAGCTGATGATAATGAGAGAAGTAAAAGAATTGATTGGTAATCATTGATAATGGCAGTAGGCAAAGGTTTGGCTTTGTAATTTTTCTCGTTGCGGAACTCGCCCGAGATTACTCGGGCTCAGACCTGCCTGCCGGCAGGCAGGCAGTCCTCACTTCAAAAAATGACAAAGCCAAACCTTGATGCATACACGATATTTATGATAAAAAAATTATTCAGCGGTGAAATAAACAGCATTACCTTGGCCGCCTTGCTGGTCGGCGGGTCTTCTTTAGTTAGCCGCTTGCTGGGAATTTTTCGCGATCGTATTTTGGCCGGGCAATTCGGCGCCGGCGATACCTTGGATATTTATTACGCCGCTTTCCGCATCCCGGATTTAATTTTTAATTTATTGGTTTTAGGCGCTTTGTCGGCCGGCTTTATCCCTATTTTTACCGCCTTGATTAAAAGCCCTTTGGAGAAAATAAAATCTTTGCTGGGAGGAGACGAACGTAAAGAAGCTTGGCAGTTGGCCAGTAATATTTTAAATATCCTGGGCCTCGGGCTTTTGCTTTTGTGCGGCTTGGGCGTGATTTTCGCGCCTGGGGTTATGCGCTTAATTACTCCGGGCTTTAGCCAAGAGAAAATGGATTTAACCGTAAGTCTATCCAGAATTATGTTTTTGTCGCCGATATTTTTAGGCATTTCCAGCGTTTTCGGCGGGATTCTGCAGTCGTTTAAAAGGTTTTTTGTCTATTCAATGTCGCCGATATTTTATAATATCGGCATAATCATCGGCGCGTTATATTTTGTTCCGCTTTGGGGGATCTATGGTTTGGCCTGGGGCGTGGTTTTGGGCGCGGTTCTGCATATGGCGGTGCAGCTTCCGGCTTTGCTGGAGCTAGGTTTCAAATATAGTTTTAAATTTGAAATTAAAAATCCCAGGGTAATTAAAATTTGGCTGATGATGGTGCCGCGGACTATGAGTTTGGCTATTTCGCAGTTGAATCTCCTAGTTATTACCGTAATCGCCTCAACTTTAGCCTCGGGGTCGCTCGCGGTTTTTAATTTTGCCAATAATCTGCAGTCTTTTCCCGTGGGTATTTTCGGCATTTCTTTCGCCATAGCCGCTTTTCCCGCCTTAGCGGCTTCGGCTTTTGATAAAAAGAATTTAGTCAAAGATTTGTCTTTGACGGTCAGGCAGATATTATTTTTTATCATTCCGTCAACGGTTATTTTATTGGCTTTGCGCGCGCAAATTATCAGGGTTATTTTAGGCACCGGCAAGTTTGACTGGCAGGATACGCTTTTAACTATTGATACTTTGGGTTTTTTCGCCATATCGCTTTTCGCCCAAGCCTTGATTCCGCTGTTAATCCGCGTTTTTTACGCGCGCCATGATTCTAAAACGCCTTTTTTTATCGGCTTCGGGTCGGCTTTGATTAATATTTTTCTCTCATTTAGATTTTCACAAAGCCTGGGCGTGGCCGGATTGGCTTTGGCTTTTTCCATAAGCAATGTATTAAATTTAATCTTGCTTTGGGCTTGGCTGAATCTTGAAATAGGCAGGATTGATGAGCTGAAAATTCTTATTTCAACAGTAAAATTTTCTTTAGCCGCTTTGGCCGCCGGCTTAGCGGTTCAGGGGGCTAAATTGGCGATCGGCAGCAAAATAGATTTGGATCGGTTTTGGGAAGTCGCGGTTCAAGGCTTGGCCGCCGGCTTGGCCGGACTGCTGGTTTATGTTTTGGTCTGCTATATTTTAAAAAGCGAAGAATTATTTAATTTTTGGTCGTCCTTAAAGCGCCGCCTGGCTGGCATTAAAAAAATTGAAACTCCCGACCGGGGAGAAGCGCGGGGAATCTAAAAATTAGTTGACAATTTATTTTAATCGCATATAATTAAAGGCAGAGAATTAAAATTTTATCAAACGGGCGATTTTCGCGGAAAATATTTTTTATTTTTTTTATTCAACATATTCCATTTATGTCAAACGATAAAAAACCGACCAACGGCGAAAACGGCAATCATAAAAAAAACAACGGGGAAAGCCATGAATTAATTCCTAAAACCGTTGAGCCGAAAAAATTTTTGTTTGTTTCGCTGGAAAGCTTAAGCGGCGATTTGGCTTGGAGCTTGGTTAAAGAGGGGCATTCGGTTAAAGCTTATATTAAAGCTAAAAGCGATGCTGACGTTTACGACGGCTTTGTGGAAAAAGTTGATTCTTGGGAAGCTTATAAAGACTGGGCGGATGTCATATTGTTTGACGACGTCGGCTTCGGGCCGATCGCCGAGAGATTAAGGAAGCAGGGCAAATTAGTCATCGGCGGCAGCGCCTATACGGACAGATTGGAAATAGACCGCGAATTCGGCCAGGCCGAGATGAAAAGCCACGGCATTAATATCTTGCCCAGCTGGCAGTTTAATAATTACGCCGAAGCCATTGAATTTATAAAAGCCAATCCCGCCCGCTATGTTTTTAAGCCTTCGGGCAATACGCCTTCCGGCGGCAAAGGCTTGTTATTTTTAGGCCAGGAAGAAGACGGTAAAGACTTGCTGGAGCTTTTAGAGCAGAATAAAGACGTTTGGCAGAAAAAAGCGCCTCTGTTTTTACTGCAAAAATATATTACGGGCGTGGAAGTGGCCGTGGGCGCTTATTTTAACGGCCATGATTTTATTTATCCGATTAACGTGAATTTTGAGCATAAAAGGATTTACCCGGGCAACATCGGCCCGTTCGCCGGCGAGATGGGAACTTTAATGTATTGGAGCTCGCCCAATAATTTGTTCCGCGCCACTTTGGAAAAAATGCTGCCAGCTCTGAAAGAGTCCGGCTATGTCGGCTATGTTGATATAAATTGCATTGTTAACGGCCGGGGAATTTACCCTTTGGAGTTTACTACCAGATTCGGCTATCCGACGATTCAGATTCAACTGGAAGGAATCTTAAATCCGACCGGCGAATGGCTGTATAAAATGGCTAAAGGCGAAGATTTTGAATTAAAGACCAAGCGCGGCTTCCAGATCGGCGTCAGAATTTTAGTGGAATCTTATTTTTCCAAAGACGATGGCTCTGATATCGTGGATTTATATCATGACCTGGCGATATCTTTTAAAAATCATCATAATCTTGAAGGCTTGCATATTGAAGACATTAAAAATGATAAGGGAATTTGGCGGGTAGCCGGAGTCTCCGGCTGCTTATTGGTGATAACCGGCAGCGGCACGACCGTGGAAGACGCCCGCCATTTGGTTTATGGCCGGGTAAAAAATATAATTATTCCCAATATGATCTACCGCACCGATATCGGCTCGCGCTGGGCCGTGGATTCTGACCGCCTGCATACTTGGGAATATTTGAGATAATTTTTATTTTTTCAATAATAATTAACAAGAACTGATTATAGCTGGTTCTTGTTTTTATTTGACCAAACAGCAAAAAACTAGTAGGATTGAGAGTGTAGACGCAGGTTTTTAACCTGTTTTTGTATAATAAATTATGGATAATATACGCAATTTTTGCATCATCGCCCATATTGACCACGGCAAATCAACCATGGCTGACCGCATGCTGGAAATTACCGGCACGATTGAAAAAAGAAAAATGAGAGATCAGGTATTGGATCGCATGGATCTAGAAAGAGAAAGAGGCATCACGATTAAGCTGCAGCCGGTAAAAATGGATTACCAGGGATATGCTTTGAATTTAATTGATACGCCCGGGCATGTTGATTTTACTTATGAAGTTTCGCGCAGTTTGGCGGCGGTTGAAGGCGCGGTGCTGCTCGTGGACGCGTCGCAGGGCATCCAAGCGCAAACTTTGGCGAATTTGTATCTGGCCTTGGAGCAAAATTTAACCATAATCCCGGTAATCAATAAAATTGATTTGTCGGCCGCCAATGTAGAGAAAACCAAAAAAGAAATCATTCAGCTTTTAGGCTGTTCAGCCGAGGAAATTATTCTGGCTTCAGGCAAAACCGGCCAGGGCATAGAAGAAGTTTTAAAAGCGGTTATAGAGCATGTGCCGGCGCCCTCCTACGCTGAAGCTTCGGAGGGCAAGCCGATTATTGTGGCGGCTGAAAATGCACCTCTTAGGGCCCTGATTTTTGATTCAACTTATGATGAATATCGCGGCGTGGTGGCTTATATCAGAGTTTTTGACGGCCGGATTGAAAAGGGCGATAAAATAATGCTCTTGGCCACCAAAGCTAAGAGCGAAGCGTTGGACGTGGGGATTTTCAAGCCCGAATATAAATCTACCGGAGAATTAAAAACCGGCGAGATCGGCTATATCGTGACCGGCTTTAAAGATGTCGGCGAGTGCCGCGTCGGCGATACGGTCGCTTGGCTGAAATCGGAGAATAAAATTAATCCGCTTAAGGGCTATGATGAAGTAAAGCCCATGGTGTTCGCCGGAGTTTTTCCGCGCGAAGGCAATGAATTTGACGAGTTGAGGGAAGCGATTTCCAAATTAAAATTAAATGACGCGGCCCTGATTTACGAGCCGGAGCATTCCGAGGCTTTAGGCTTTGGCTTTAGGTGCGGTTTTTTAGGACTCTTGCATCTGGAAATTTTTCAAGAGCGCTTAAGCCGGGAATATAATTTAAATTTAACGGTTACCATTCCCAGCGTAGCTTACAAGGTTTATAAAAAAAATGGCGATAACGCGATTATCCGCAGCCCGCAAAAACTGCCCGACCCTTCGGCGATAGATAAAATTGAAGAGCCGTGGGTCAGTCTGGATATTATCGCGCCCAAAGAATATATCGGAGCGATTTTGAATTTAGTGCAAGAAAAACGCGGCGTTTATAAAAATACCGAATATATTGACGAGAGCCGGGTGATTTTGCATTACGAAATTCCCATGGCGGCGATCTTAACGGATTTTTATGACAAGATTAAAAGCGCCAGCTCCGGCTATGCTTCCATAAATTATGAATTTAAAGGCTATCAGCCGGCCGATGTGGTTAAAATGGATATTTTAGTGGCCGAAGACGCGGTTGAGGCTTTAGCCATGATAGTTTATCGCGACGATGCTTTTAAGCGGGGGAAAGACGTGGTTAATACTTTAAAAGAAACTTTGCCCAAACAAATGTTCGCTATTAAATTGCAGGCGGCGGTCGGCGGGAAAATTATCGCGGCCGAAAGGATTTCCGCCATGCGCAAAGACGTAACGGCTAAATTATACGGCGGCGATGTTTCGCGCAAAAGAAAATTATTGGAAAAGCAGAAAAAAGGCAAAAAGAAGATGGAAGCTCACGGCAAAGGCAAGGTGGAAATTCCCAGCGATACTTTTGTAAAATTGTTAAAAAGGTAAAACAACTAATCTGTCATTGCGAGCTTCTCTTAAGAAGCGAAGCAATCTCACGAAGATTAATGATTATTTTAAATAGCCACTTTAATTTAAATGTGTCATAAGTGAGATTGCTTCGTCGCGAATGCTCCTCGCAATGACAATAATATTATGAAAAAAAAACCTTTCCAAAGAATAATCTGGACGATTATCAGCATCATGGTAATTTTTTCCATGCTGGCCTGGACCGTGGGCGTGTTTTTTTAATTTTGTTGAAATTAGGTTATTTGGAAAATTATTTTTATCGCGCATACGAAAATGTAGCAGTTTTTACGAAAATTATCACCTGAAAAATATACTGAAAAATAATTTTCGTAAAAACGCACAATTTTCGCCTAAGCAGGAAAAATAATTTTCCAAATAACCTTAGCATTTAAATATGTCTAGCAGATGGGAGCTTAAACCTGTTATAGATAATGATTTTATCAAAAAAAATCCTGAATATAATAAAATTATACTTCAGCTGCTTTTTAATAGGCGGTTAACCGATAAGCCGGAGATTGAATCATTTTTTCAGCCTGATAAAATCGGCTTGTCCGATCCGTTTTTGTTTAAGGATATGGAAGCGGCCGCGGCTTTAGCCATTAAGCATATTAAAGAGCAAAATTTAATAGTAGTTTACGGCGATTATGACGCTGACGGCGTAACAGCTACGGCCGCCTTAATTGAAATTTTAAATATTTTTAAAGCGCGCGCCGGCGTTTATATCCCGGGCCGGGCCTCGGAAGGCTACGGCTTAAATAAGAAAGCGATTGACCAATTAATTAAAATCGGAGCTAAATTGATAATTACGGTGGATAACGGCATCCGCAATAAAGAAGAAGCCGCTTATGCTGAAAGTTTAGGCTTGGATATTATTATTACCGATCATCATGAGCCGCCGCCGGATAAAAATGATTGGCCTGATTGCCTGATCATTAATCCCAAGGCCGAAGATTACGCTTATAAAGATTTGGCCGGGGTGGGCGTGGCCTTTAAATTCATTCAAGGCTTAATTAAACTTTCCAAACTGGACGAACAATTAAAAAACAAATTGGCGGAAAAAGTTTTGGATTTGGTGGCTATCGGCACGGTGGCCGATATGGTAAGCCTGCTCGGCGAAAACAGGACGCTGGTCAGCCGAGGTCTAGAAATAATTAACCGGCGGAAACGGCTTGGCATAGACGAATTGATAAAAATAGCGCAAACCAACGGCTATGGAAATAAAAAAATAAATTCATTCCATATCGGCTGGCAAATTTCCCCGAGGTTAAATTCGGCCGGCCGCTTAGACCATGCCAACACGGCTTATGAGCTTTTAATCACTAAAGATAAAGACGAGGCGCTGGCCATCGCTAAAAAGCTGAACATAAAAAACGGCGACCGGCAGAAAATAACCGAAAATATAACCGCTTATTGCCGGGAGATTATTGAAGAAAAAATGTCCGGCGATAAAATTTTAATAGTCTGTTCGCCGAATATTGCCGATGCTTCGGCCGAGAGTTGGCCGGAAGGCGTAGTCGGGCTGGTAGCCGGACGCTTATGCGACGAGTATGCCAGGCCGGTTTTAGCAATTACTAAAATAAAAAATGAGATAAAGGGTTCGGGCCGAAGCATTGATGAATTTAATATTATGGAAGCGATTGAAGAGTCCGGCCGGTATTTGGAAAAATTCGGCGGCCACGCGGCGGCTTGCGGCTTTACCTTGAAAAATGAGGAAGTTTTGGAAGAATTTGCCGAAGAAATGAAAAAAATTGCCGGTAAAGCCTTGGCTAAAGTTGAATTGGTTTCTAAGATTTTGATTGAAGCGGAAATTAATTTGCCGGATATCAACGACGAGTTGTTGGAAGCTTTGGAAAAATTTGAACCGTTCGGCGAAGATAATGATAAGCCGAAATTTTTAAGCAAAGGCCTGGAAATAGCCGATAAAATTAATATGGGAGCTAACGCCCAGCATATTAAATTCAGGTTTGGCTCAATCTGGGCCGTGGCTTTTTCCCAGGCGGAAAATTTAAAAGATTTAAAAATCGGCGATAAGGTTGACGCGGTTTATTATTTGGAATTTAATGAATTTAACGGCCGGCGGACGGCGCAGATGAAAATCGTGGATATTAGAAATGTTAGCTGTCATTGCGAGGAGCCGATAGGCGACGAAGCAATCTCACAAACAACTCGGCTGAAAAAAATTGTTTTTCCTGCTTAGATGAAATTTGTGCGTTTTTGCAAAAATTATTTTATTTTAATATTTTGTAGTTATAATTTTTGCAAAAAATCGCTACAATTTCATATGCGCGATCAAAACAATTTTTTTCAGCCCGGGAGATCATATTTATATGCAATACAATAAACTGACAATCTATACCGACGGCGGCGCGCGCGGCAATCCTGGTCCGGCCGGCATCGGCGCGGTTATTCTGGATGAAAAAGGGGATGCGGCGGCTGAAATTTCCGAATATATCGGCGAGGCTACTAATAATCAGGCCGAGTATAAAGCATTGGTTGCCGGGCTAGCTAAGGCTAAAGAATTGGGCGCTTTAGAATTGGAAGTTTTTTTGGATTCTGAATTAGTGGTAAAGCAATTAAATCGGGAATACAGAGTTAAAGACAAGCAGCTTGCGCCTTTGTTCGTCCAGGCGTATAATATTTCTTTAGGATTTAAAAAAATTGTTTTTAAGCATATCAGGCGGGAGAAAAATGAGCTGGCCGATAAGTTGGTTAATCAAGCTTTAGATAAGGCGGGAAAATAAATTAGGGACAATTAGCTCAGCTGGTTAGAGCGTTCCGTTCACATCGGAAAGGTCAGAGGTTCAAATCCTCTATTGTCCACTGTCACTTAAAATTAAATAAAAATTTTAATTAAGGAGGGTGTGTCGATGAAAAAAGAAGTTAGTATTGAAAAATTGGTTAAAGATGCTCGCCGTGTTTTGGAAACCCCTTTTTGGATGCCGGAACTTTCATCAGGTGAATCATATGAAAGATTGCATGATGACCATGATGGAACTGGTGAAGGCGTACTGAATGTAACTTTTCTGCCAGACGGTGATGCTACGATTAGTATAGATATCCGTACGCCCTTGAGATTTCGTAATTGGCTAGGAGGAGGAATGAGTCTGCGAGTTAGAAACGCACTAATGCTGTTGGCTTGGGCTATCAAGCTTGATAATCAGATGCGATTATGACCGTTGTCAGTTGAAAATTAAAAGATAACTTTATGGCTACGACTAAATTACTCGTAGCCTATTTTTTAAAATTAAATTTTTCGTTTGACTTTTTCTTTATTTAATGTTAATATCTTAGTGTAATTTGTTCATTATATTTCGCTAATATCAAGGTAAGCGGATGATTACTCCGACGTTTATCGGAGAGGAAAGTCCGGACTCCAAAAGTGTTTTTACACTGGAAAAGGGCAGTGGATAACGTCCACCAAGAGTAATCTTAGGGAAAGTGCCACAGAGACAATACTAGTCCGCCTTTTCGGCGGACGAAAGGTGAAAAGTTTTCCGGTGTTTGCGTTATTTAGGATATCCGATTAACTCAAACTACGGGATTCGTCCTCCGGTGACGGAGAGACGTGGTAAACCCTGCCTGGAGCAAGAGCAAATCCACCTTCGCCGCACTATGCGCGGCTACGGAGGACAAGCCCTCGAAAGAGAAGCTTGTTCCACGAAGCTTCAGCGAAGTGGAAAAAAGTAGCTCGCTTGACTCTGGCGGCAACGCCAGGGCTAGATAGATGATCATTTAAACAGAATCCGGCTTATAGCTTGCCTTGATATTAGCGGAATATAAAATTTGCAAAATTTATCTCGTAACGCATAACAAAAAAATATCAGTTATGCGTTATTCGTTATTTATGAAACAAAGTGAATTATTTTTTTCATTTTTGCTCGTGCCGCTGGATTTTTTAATGATTATTTTAGCCGGCATCTCGGCTTATTATTTGCGTTTTGCCAGCCTGGCCACGGAAATCAGGCCGGTGATTTTCAGTTTGCCGTTCGGCGATTATTTCCAAATTTTATTGTTAATCGCTTTCGCCTGGCTGATTATTTTCGCTCTAGCCGGTTTATACAGCATAAAAGCCTCGCGCCGTTTAACCGCCGAAGTTTATCGGGTGATTTTAGCTTGTTCAACCGGGTTGATGCTGATAGTAATTATGATTTTCGCTTTTAGGGAGCTTTTTTCTTCCCGCTTCATAGTTTTAGCCGGCTGGCTGTTAGCCATAGTTTATATCAGCTTTGCCAGAATTATTATCAGATTGGTCCAAAGAATTTTATTAAGATACGGCATCGGCGTGCATAAAATCGTTTTGGTTGGCGATAGCAATACCGCCGACGCCTTAATCCATGAATTTTCCGGCCGAAAAAATTCAGGCTATGAAGTTGTAAAGCGCTTGAAAAATTTCAGCCTGGAAGCGGGGGAGGATTTAGCCGAATTTTTAAAAGCCGGCGAAGTTGATGAAATCATACAGAGCGACCCGAATTTAAGCAAAGCCGAGGCCATCCGGCTATTTGACTTTGCCGATGAAAATCATATTATTTTTAAATATGCCGCCGATTTGCTTGGCGCTAAAGTATTAAAGACCGAAGTTTCGGAAATCGCCGGCATACCGGTAGTGGAAGTTAAAAAAACGCCCCTAGAGGGCTGGGGCAGAATTATAAAAAGAATTTTTGATATTATTTTATCTTTGTTGTTTATAGTAATTTTCAGCCCGGTTTTTATTATTACCGCCGTTATAATCAAGCTTGATTCCCGCGGACCGGTTATTTATAAAAATGAGCGAGTTATAAAAAACGGCACTTTTAAATTATTTAAATTTAGGTCAATGATCTATCATTATTGCGTGGGCGAAGATTACGGCAACGACCAGGCTCTGGAGCTGGAAAAAAAATTAATTGAAGAAAAAAGCATTAAAACCGGCCCGGTTTATAAAATCGCCGATGATCCGCGCCTGACCGGCGCCGGTAAATTTATCAGGCGCTGGAGCATTGATGAACTGCCGCAATTTTTTAATGTTTTGCGCGGCGACATGAGCTTAGTCGGACCGCGGCCGCATCAGCCCAGAGAAGTGGCTAAATACGAGCGCCACCATAAAAAAGTTTTATCAATCAAGCCGGGCATCACCGGCCTGGCGCAGATTTCCGGCCGAAGCGACTTAAGCTTTGAAGACGAGGTTAAACTGGATATTTATTATATTGAAAATTGGTCTTTGTTATTTGATATCGCCATTATGTTAAGAACACCGTTAGCGGTTATAAGGGGCAGGAAAGTTGAATAAACCATCAGAAAAAAGGAGGCAAAAATGGCAGAAAAATGTAAATGTGGGCACGTACATTGTTGCCATGTACCGGTTATTGTAGAAATGGACATTGAAGATCGTTATGGCCGAAAAATTGGCAGAAGAATGAAGCGCAGGCAGTGCTCTAAGTGTAGCGGGTGGCTGGGCGATGAGCCTATCTAAGTAAGAAAAATTCTGACGCTATATGCGGAGGAGGGGCTGAAACGACTATATTCAGCCCCAAATTTTTTAAATTAATTTTTTACATATGAAAGTAGCTTTAATCCATGATCATTTGGCGCAAGACGGCGGAGCGGAAAAAGTTTTAAAAATTTTAGCCGAGATGTTTCCCGAGGCGCCGATTTATACTCTGCTTTACGAAAAGAAAAACGCGGATAAATATTATCGCCATCGCCGGATAGAGACTTCTATTATTCAAAGGCTTCCCGGCGGCGTTACGCATTATCAGTGGTATATGCCGTTTATGCCCATGGCCGTGGAATTTTTTGATTTAAGCGGTTATGATTTGGTAATTTCCGACTCTAGCTCATTCGCTAAAGGCGTAATTACTTCCAGCCATACTCTGCATATCTGCTACTGCCATACGCCGACGCGCTACCTTTGGAGCGATACCCATCAGTATATTCAGGAATTAAAATATAATAAGTATTTTAAAAAGGTAATTTTTTTGGTGTTGAATTATATCAGAATGTGGGACAGGCTGGCCGCCGACAGAGTTGATGAATATATCGCCAATTCGCGGTTCGTGGCCAAAAGGATAAAAAAATATTACAAAAGGGAATCGTCCGTGATTTATCCGCCGGTGGAAACGGATAAGTTTAAAATTGCCGAGCGAGCCGGCGATTATTTTTTAATCGGCGGCAGATTGGCGCCTTATAAAAGGGTGGACTTGGTCGTTGAAGCCTGCAAAAAAACCGCTAAAAAATTAAAAGTTTTCGGCGACGGCGTTGATTTGGCCAGATTGAAACAAATCGCCAACGGCGATAAAAACATAGAATTTTTGGGCTGGGTTGACGACGCGGCTAAAGCCGAGCTGTATAGCCATTGTTTAGCCTTTATTTATCCTCAAGAAGAAGATTTCGGCATTACCGCGGTAGAAGCTATGGCCTCCGGCCGGCCGGTAATCGCTTATAAGCGGGGCGGAGCCACGGAAACGGTTATAGACGGCGTTAGCGGAGTATTTTTTAACGAGCAAACCGTTGCCAGCTTGGCCGAGGCGATAAATAGTTTTGACAGCGCGAAATTTAAACCGGAAATTATAAAACAGCATGCCGAGCAATTTTCCGTCGCTAGATTTAAAGATGAAATTACTAAATATATTGAAGCATCATGGGAAAATTATAAAAATAATTAGATGAACCCCGTTAGAAATTTTGGTTTGAAATTTTTGGGTTCAAAAAATATGGAGCAACAAAATCAGAAAATTTCTAACGGGGTGAAAGTCGCCATAGATATAAGAACTCTGATGGACGCGCGCTATAGCGGCGTGTCCGAATACGCGTTTAATTTAATAAAGGAGATTTTAAGGCTGGATAATCGTAATGAATACCGGCTTTTTTATAATTGTTTCGGCGATTGCGCTAGCATGCCGGAGTTTGCCGGTAAAAACGTAGAAGTGATAAAATATAATTATCCCAATAAAATATTAAATTATTTATTTTTTAAATTTTTTAATTATCCTAAAATAGATAAAGAGCTGGAAGCTGATATTTTTTTTATGCCGCATATAAATTTTATCGGCATGTCTTCCGCCGGAAAAAGCTTAATTACTATTCATGATTTGTCATTTTTAAGATACCCGGAGTTTTTTAGCCGGCGCAAAAATTTTTGGCATAAAATGATTAATGTTAAAAAATTGATTAAGCGGTTTGATTATGTTATAGCCGTGAGCGAACATACTAAGCGGGATATAGTGGAATTGTGCGGCATAAGTCCGGATAAAATTAAAGTGATTTATCCCGGGCTGGGCGCTGAATTCACGGACATTAAAATAGCCGGCGATAAATCGGCGGCTATTAAGCGGAAATACGATTTGCCGGATAAATATATATTGTATTTGGGCACGGTGGAACCGAGGAAGAATGTTGACGGGATTATCAGGGCGTATAATCAATTACGAACCTGCCTACCGGACGGGCAGGGTTACGAGTTGCGAGATTATAAATTAGTAATAGTCGGCGGCAGAGGGTGGAAATCTGAAAAAATCTATAAAGAGCTGGAGCAGTCGGAATTTAAGGCTGACATTAAATTTTTAGGCTATGTGGACGCTGAAGATAAGGCTTATCTTTATAATTCGGCGAGCGTGTTTATTTACCCTTCATTTTATGAAGGCTTTGGCTTTCCGCCGCTTGAAGCCATGGCTTCGGGCTTGCCGGTAATAGCCAGCTATGCCGCCAGCTTGCCGGAAGTTGCCGGCGGCGCGGCGCTGATGGTCAACCCTTATAATATCAGCGAGCTGGCGCTGGCGATGCGGGAAGTTTTAACCGATGAAAATTTAAGGAATAAATTAATCAAAAGGGGATTAGAGCAGGCTAAAAAGTTCAGCTGGGAGAAAACGGCTAAAGAGTATTTGGAAATATTAAATAGTTTATAAATTAAATGGCGAGAAAAAATATTTTAATAATCAGGATTTTTTTGTGGCTGATATTAGCGGTAATTATCGGCTGGTTTGGCTATATGAAAATTGTCCCTAGCGGTCAGGTTAGCTATGACTATAATTTTCTTAGACCGAATTATTTTATCGGCAAGCTTACGCCGAGTGAGAGAGTTATAATTAATAAAACGGACGCGGAGATTAAAGGCGGACCGGTTTATTTTTCCCTGAAGACGCCGCGGAGATTTGAGCGGGCTAAAGTGACTGTAACGTTTAAAAATACTACCGCTTTCCCGATTATGGAAATCGGCCTCTTAAACAATAAAGATGCCTGGAGCTACGACCTTAAGCCTCTGCAGAATAAAATTATTGACCAGCTGTCTTTGGCTTGGCCGGCCGCGCCCGGGGAAAATGGAGCTAGCTTGTTTCAGCGCGAAAAAAAATATGATACGGTTGATAAATTTTTGAATAATTTGCCGCCGAGAGGTGAGATCGCTTTATATAATTATAGTATAAAAGATAATTTTTTGCTTGACGGCTATGAGCCCGGCCCAAAAAATAATTTAATTGATTATAAATTTCGCGGCTCTTACCAATTTTATACTTATGTAAAAAATGAAGAGCTTGATTACGTTTTTAATTTTATTGATTTAAATATTAATTCAGCCAGCGACCAGATTGAAATTAAAGTTTATTCTAAAGATGGCGCGGTTTATTCCGCTTACGCGGCCGATAAAAAAGCCGGCGATAGCGAGCGCCAAGCTGTTGTTAAAATAGCCGATTTGCCCGAAGGCGTTTATCGCTTTAGCGTTATCGCCAGCGATGATGTAATAACTAAAGGCATAACTACTAAGCAAAGCCGGTTCGCTTTAATCAATAAAGTCTGGCTGGCAGAGGGCAATAAAGCCAATCTGGCCCTGTTTACTAATAGCCGGTTAATCAACGCGCAAACCATTAATCCGGCCAGCCTGGGAAAGATTAAAGCAGGCGAAGTTTTTTTAGACGTTAATGAAACTTATAAGCAGCTGTCGGTAAAAATTTCAAACCGGCCGACTAAAATAGAGTTGCCTAAAAATGATATAATTATTTCCGGCGACGGCGTTTTTAGTTTTTTGGAAAATGGCTTATTTGACCCGAGATTTAAAAATATAGACGGCAATCTGGATATCAACGGGGAAGAAATAAATTATGTTTTAACGAATTATCAGGCGCCGGTTAGCTCCGGCGGCTGGCAAACCGCCGCGGCCGAATTTGATTTGACCAAAGCTTATCAAGAGAATGGCAAATATCAATTTTTAATTTCCATTCCTTCTCTTAAGGCCGAGGAACCGGCCGCGGGCGAAATAATTATAAAGGAGATTAAAGTTGACCTTTTAGGCACCTCATTGCGGCAAAAACTTAAAAAATATTTTAGCCGGCAGCCTGCCGAATAATATGAACCCCGTTAGAAATTACGCGTTAGCAGTTTTTCTCGCGGGTAAAATTTTAAGAATTAATGATTATGAAAATTTCTAACGAGGTAAACGAGATTAAACCCAGCGGTACGAAAAATTTCATCAATGATTTTTTTCATGAATTGTTTTATGTTCTGACCGGCGCCATATTGATTTTCGCCTGTTTGGAAATTATTTGGCCGGGAATTATTTTAGCTTATTTAAATTTAAACTATGCTTTGATATTTTGGCTGATTGTTGGTATAATAATATTGTCTTAGCCATTTTTATAAAAATTAGGAAATAGAGAATAAAGTTTTAAAGCCCTATTATGATGAATCGGCGCAAAAATAATTATTTTAAAAAAATATTTTTAAATCAGAAATTTTTAACCTTGCTCGGCCTGGCGGCCATTATTTTAATAAGTTTTCCCTTTGCTAAAAATACGCTTAAGCAGTATAGGATTAATAAAGAAATAAGCGAGCTTAAGCAGGAAATTTCCGGTTTGCAGAATAAAAATGTTGATTTAAAAAATTTTGTTTCCTATTTGGAATCGGATCAATTCGCCGAAGAGCAGGCCAGGCTTAATCTAGGCCTGAAAAAGCCGGGCGAAGAATTAACGGTGATAAAGACGGATGCCGGCGATACTTCGGCCGGTACCTCTTCCGGCGTTTCAATCTTTAATATTCCCGGCTATGAAAAAACAAAACCGGAAGCCAAAAAGCTTAATCCGGAAAAATGGCTGAATTATTTTTTTAAATAACTTTTGAAAACTTTTTTAGAAAAAGTTTTCAATACTTTCAAAAATTATACGGTATTAAAGAAAATTTTTATAGCGGGCAAAGCCCTACGGCCATAAAAAATTTTCTTTAATAGAATCAAGTGTATATGGAAAAAAATTTAGATGGCATAAAAAAATTAAATCCGGAAGAAATAAAGAAAAATCGCAAGATAGTATTAAGTTATATCGGGGAAAAAGATTCGGAATCCGCTAAAGAGCAAAAAGCTCCGGCCGCGGTTGCTTCGGCTTCTAACAAGGTTGACGGGATTAAATCAAATAGAATTTCTAACTTTAAATCAAAAGTTAAGAGTATGCTAGAGAGGCCGGCGCCGGCGTTAGATAATCAGGCGGATAAAATGGAAAAAATCAAGCAGGAAGAGTCAGTTAAAAAAGAGATAGCTGAAAAGGGCAAGCTCGAAGCCGAGGAAAAATTCAAGGCCGAAGAAGCCAGGCGTTTGGAAGAAGAAAAAGTAGGGCGGGAAAAAACCGAGCAAGAAGAATCGGCCAAGAAAGAAATGGCTAAAAAATCCAAACTTCTGGCCGAGGAAAAGGCTAAAGCTGAAGAAATTAAGCGGTTAGCCGAAGAAAAAGCCGGCCGGGAGAAAGCCAAGCAGGAAGAATCAGTTAAAAAAGAGATAGCTAAAAAGTCCAAGCTCGAAGCCGAGGAAAAAGCTAAGGCTGAAGAAGCCAAAAAGTGGAGCGAGAAATTAAGGCTGGAAGAAAAAATAAAAAATGAAGAAAGAATAATTGAAGATAATAAACGTTTGGAAAAAATAAAAAGAGATGAAGAAATAAAAAGAATAAAGCAAGAAATTAAATTATCCAAGATAGCGGCCGCGAAAAAAAGAAAAATAAAACGGCAGAAAGCCATAAAACTTTTCAGAAAGAATTTAAATAAAAAATTAGGTGAATTTTTTTCTATTGTTAAGCGGAATTTTGCTTACGGGATGTTATATTTATTTTTTTCTTTAATTATCGGCTACGCGGTTTTTTGCCTGCTGGTATTAAGATTTGATAATGATGATAATATTATCGGCAGAGCGGCGCGCGTTTTACCCGTGCCAGCGGTAATTACCAGCCAAGGTATAATAAATTATTATGATTTCCGCGATATAAAAAATAATAATTATTCTAATCTAAGTTTAGCGGGAAAAAAGAATAGTTTAGCCAAATGGGTGATTTTAAAAAATTTAAGCGGAAAATATAGTTTGCCGATTAATTCGCCCAGCGAAGCTTTTGCCGTGGCCTTCGCCGCGGACGAAGATTTTAATCAAGTGGGGCTATCCAGGATAAAAAAAATAAGCGAGCTTTTAAAAAACGTTGATAATTTAGAGCAATTGAACAAATACGCCGATGAATATAGCGAGGTAATTTATTATGACGGCGAGAGTGCGGCGGAAAAATTCGGGCCGGCGGTTTTTAATTTAAATTCCGGCCAGATCAGCGATATAATTTTTAGCGGCGACGGCTATTATATCGCGCAATTTATTGATAATGAAAACGGGCGGTTAGGCATAAAATATCTTTTTGTCGGAGCGAAAACTTTAGATCAATATGTCGGCGAGAAATTAGCCAAGATTAAAATTTTTATATTAGCCAATTAGGAAAATCGTTTCTAAAAATAAAAAACCAGCCCGGTTTATAGGGCTGTTTTTTATTGATTTATGAGCCGATGGTCGGGATTGAACCGACAACCTATGGTTTACGATACCATTGCTCTACCAGTTGAGCTACATCGGCGCTCTTTATCCGGAGCCTTATAGCGCGTAGTACGCGGCTCCAATATTTTACTTTATAAATACTTGCCCCCGGAGCATAAGCGCAGGGGGAGCTACATCGGCGCTTTTTATTTAAGCCTTATAAAATGCTATCTCGGCAAGTTTTAAACTATATCATATCTGGGAATAATATCAATAGCCGGCTCTTCGTAAGGGTGGGCTTTTTTAATTTCAGCAACTGCTTTTTCCACTAGATTTTTACGGCAGATGACCTGGATTAATTCTTCTTCAACTTTTTCAATCCGGCCGATTTTACCGATAGCCGGCCGCGCGCCCTTTATCGGCTTAAAGCGGCCGATCTGCCTGATGGAACCGCTGCAAAATTCATAATTTCCCTGGATGCCGGCGCCGGCGCGGCTTAAAGCTTGGCGGATTTTTTCCGCTGATGAAACCGGCACGCTGACTTGAATTTTTACATATTTGGATTGTTTAAGCATATGAGCGGGTAACGGGAACCCGCCTGCGCGCGAGACTGCGGCGGGCGAGAGCCGGAATAATTGCGGCTTATCTAATATTTATCCTGCGGAGCATAAGCCAAACAGGGAGCGGGTAACGGGAATCGGACCCGTGCCTAAACCTTGGGAAGGTCTCGTACTGCCATTATACTATACCCGCAATGATAATTTTCAAATCCCAATGACCAATTTTCAATGAATGATTAAATTAATAAATTTTCAATTGTTAGTCCTGCCTTGTGCAGGGAAAATTGAAAATTCATCTTTAAGTATGCTATAATTATATTTGTATGTTGAAGCAAAGTCAAACGGCGAGAGTAATAACAATTTTTTTACTAACCTTAACGCTGACCGCCATGGCCGGTAGTTTTGTTTATGCGGCTGAAGCGGCCGAAATCACAGCCAATCGCTCTTATTTTATAAATTTGGACAAGCAGACGATCGCCAAAGGCTATACGGTCAGCGCTTTTGCAGAAACGATTAAGCTCTCTTTAACTCCCGGAATATTAAGCCAATCTACCGGAGTGGACGCGGTTGAATTAAATGAAGCCATCGACGATCCCTGGCAATTAGAAAGAATCAGCAAGGTTTATCAGTTTGAATTCAGAAACAAAGCCGCTTACGATAATAAGAAGCCCTTTTATATCCAATTATCTTATGATAAGACCTCGGATTATTATAAGCAAGTTTATTATTATGATAAAAATTATTCTTCCTGGCGGCCTTTGCCCACGGTTGATTATCCGGATAAATCATTCGCGCGCTCTTTAATCCATCTGCCGTTCGCCCGCCTGGCGGTTTTCGCCAATCCGGAAGCTTTGGTCCAAGGCCGGGCCAGCTGGTATAAATATAAAGGCGGTTTATTCGCGGCTTCGCCGGATTTTCCCAAAGGTTCAAAACTGCGCGTTTTTAACACGGCTAACAATAAATTCGTTGACGTCATAATAAATGATTTCGGCCCGGAAAGAAAACTCCACCCGGACAGAGTTATTGATTTGGATTATGTAGCTTTTAAAAAAATAGCTTCTACCGGCGCGGGCATAATTAATATCAGAGTTCAGCCAATCAGCATTGTTCCGGAAAATAATAAAATTTTGGATATTGCCGAGTCCGGAGCTAAGGCCGAGCTCTTAATTACGGCTAAATCGGCCATAGCCATGGATGAGCAAACCGGCGAAACACTCTGGCAGAAAAACGCCACCAGCACTTTGCCTTTGGCCAGTTTGACAAAACTGGTGGCCATAAAAGTTTTTTTAGATACCCGGCCGACTTTAAACAGCCAAGTGGCTTACAGCCTTAAAGATGAGGAATATAATTATGAATACGTTAATAAATGGGAATCGGCCAGGCTGAAATTGCAAGACGGCGACACTTTAACCATTGAAGATTTACTTTACGCGGCTTTAGTCGGCTCGGCCAATAACGCGGTTGAAACTTTAGTGCGCGTCAGCGGTCTTGAAAGAGACGAATTTATATTAAAAATGAATCAGGAGGTTGCTCTCTGGGGCGCTACTGCCACGCATTTTATCGAGCCCACGGGATTATCCCCGGAGAATGTGAGCTCGGCGCTTGATTATGCTATAATAACTAAAGAAGTTTATACTCATCCGATTATCCAAAAAGCCAGCGTTATGCATCAGTATAAATTTGCCACGGTAAACACCAAAAAAGCTCATACCATAACCAATACGGATAAACTTTTAGGGGTAAGCAGTTTAGATATCACCGGCTCTAAAACCGGCTATCTTGACGAGGCCCAATATTGCTTGATGGCGCGGGCGAAAAATAAATCAGGCAGGCAAATAATCGCCGTAACCATGGGCGTAGACAGCCGGCAAAACAGTTTTGACCAGACCGAGCAATTATTAAAGTACGCCCTGAAGATGATAAAATAAAAAATAATAAATTATGATCAAATTATCAAATATCACGAAAATTTACCCGCCGGACATTAAAGCGCTCCATAAAGTAAATTTACATATTAAGCCCGGAGAATTCGTTTCCATCGTCGGGCAATCGGGCACAGGCAAAACCACTTTGGTTAAGCTTTTGATCAGCGAGGAAAAAGCCGATGAAGGAAAAATTGTTGTCGGCGGCTGGGATATTACCGATATCGGCCAAGCGGAAATTTCGGTTTTACGCCGGCAGATCGGGGTGGTTTTTCAGGATTTTAAATTATTGCATAAAAAAACGTTGTTTGAAAATGTCGCTTTCGCTCTCCAGGTTTGCGGCGAGCCGCAGCGCAAAATAAACAGCATCGTGCCTCAAGTTTTAAAAATCGTCGGGCTGGAGAATAAAATGCATCGCTATCCGCTGCAGATTTCCGGCGGCGAACAGCAGCGCGCCGTCATCGCCCGCGCCTTAGTGCATAGGCCGAAAATTCTTTTGGCCGACGAGCCGACCGGCAACCTTGATTCAATCAACGCCGATGAAATTATTGAAATTTTACAGAAAATCAATAAGTTCGGCACGACGGTTGTGCTCGTGACTCATAACCGAGAGGTGGTTAATAAATTGAGAAAAAGGGTAATTACCATAGAAAACGGATTAATCGTCGGCGACCAGGCGGTTGGAAAATATGTTTTATAGCATCCCACAAATCAACAAATCGGCTACGAATATCACGAATAATAAATTTAAGAATTTATATAGTATCTGTAGATTTGCGGGAAAATTAACATTGTATCAAAAATAAAAAATTTAATTTGTATGTTTTTACTGTCTTTTCTAAGAGTTATAAAATTCAGTTTTCAGGACATAGCCCGCAATATCTGGCTATCAATTATTACGGTGATAATTATCACCTTGGCTTTATTTTCCGTTAACTTGCTCTTGGCGGTTAAAATATTAACTTCGGCCACGGTCGGCGCGGTTAAGGAAAAAGTTGACATCAGCTTGTATTTAAAATCCGATGCCGCGGAAAATATTATTTTAGCTTTGCGTAGCCAGATTGAGAATCTTGATTCGGTTAAGGAAGTTAATTATGTCAATAAGCAATCCGCCATAGAAAGTTTCAGGGAAAAACATAAAAATGATCCGGAAATACTGCAGGCCTTATTGGAACTCGGTAAAAATCCGCTGTCGCCGAGCTTAATCATCAAGCCCAAAAATATTAATAATTACGATGAGCTGATTGTTGATTTGAATAAAATTGACAATGATATAATCGAGTCAAGAAATTTTGACGACCATAAGGCCATACTCGCGAAGATTAATAATATCGCCGAAAAAGCCAGCGAGGCCGGCCTATTTATCAGCTCGCTGTTTATTTTAATAACAATACTGGTGGTTTACAACGCGGTGCGCGTGGCCATTTTTACCCATAAGCGGGAAATCGGCATTATGAAGCTGGTGGGCGCTTCCACCTGGTTTATCCGCGCCCCTTATTTGATTTCCGGCATGATTTACGCCATGCTGGGAGTGATTATGATAATAATAATCATTTATCCTTTTTTAAGCCTGACTCGGCCTTATTTGGAAACATTTTTCTCCGGCTTTGAAGTTAATTTATTGGATTATTTTAATAATAATTTTTTGTTGATTTTCGGCTTGGAATTTTTGGCCGCGAGCCTGGTTAATGTTTTGGCCAGTTTAGTGGCGGTAGGGAAGTATTCTAAAGTTTAACAAATAAAAGCCTGATATAAAAAACAATTTTTTATATCAGGCTTTTTTTATTCAAATTTAATCCGCGCAATCTCCGGGTCGGCTAAAATTCTCATGGGCGGACCCCAGGTGCCGGCGCCCGAAGAAGTATAGACCGTGGTGGCGCCGGATTTTTTTAAGCCGTATTGAAAGCCGTCGTATAAGAAATACTCAATAATTTGTATGGGGAAAAGCTGGCCTTTATGGGCGTGGCCGCAAAGGACTAGCGAAACGCCGAATTTAGGCGCCACCTCCATTTTATCCGGCACATGCCTTAATAAAATACTGGGCTTATTTTTATCTATTTTCAGATTAGCTAAAATAGCTTCATAGTCGCTTTTGCTATAAGCGGATTTGTAATCAACGCCGATAATCTGCAAGCCGTTTATCTCCGCTAATTTATTATCTAAAACATTAATGCCGGCCTTGGTAATGGCATCAATGAATTTGGCGTTGTTGCCGAATTCTTCATGGTTGCCGGTAACAAAAAATTTACCCAGGGGCGTTTTTATGGTTGAAAAAAATTGCGCTAACCTGTCTAAGTCAACGTTGGCCTGGCCGTCGAAAAAATCTCCGCCGATCAGAAGCAGATCCGGCCGTAGATCGTCAATCTGCCTGGTAACGCGAGCCGCGAATTCATAATTATCAATCGCGCCTAAGTGCAAGTCGCTGATAAAAACCGCGGTTTTTCCCCGCCATTCGGCGGGCAGATTGGGCAGGGCGATATTTAATTCTCTTATTTTAATATTTTGCGCCGCTATAATGCCGTAGATTATTACCGCGGCCGCGGCTAAAAATAAGCCGATGATTAAGGTTTTTTCATTAAGGCTGAAAGAAAATAGTTTGCCTAAATATAAAATGAAATACGCTAACAGGCAAGCTAAAACGAGATAAAGCATAATACCGAACCAGCTGGCGCTGATAGTATAGCAAAGGCGGACGAAAATATTGGCAAAGCGGTTGATTAAGATTGAAGCCAAAATAAAACTAATAGGCAATAAAATAAAAATAATTTTTAAAGCATTTAAATAAATTTGTCCGGTGATATTAAAAAAATTGACCAAAGCTTGGAATAAAAAATAATGCGTTAAGAAAACGGCCGCTAAACTGGCGACGCCGGCCAGGATAAATATGTATATCATAAGCGATGGGTTATTGATTAATTTTAGTGGAAGTTATTCTCTCTTGGCTCGGGGACTTGGATTCGAACCAAGATAAACGGCTTCAAAGGCCGCTGTCTTACCATTGGACGATCCCCGAAAAAACATGACATTTATAAATCATAAGCAAAATCCCGAAAATTCGGGACTATTGTTATCATAAAATATTTTTTGCTTTTTGTAAACCCTGTTGGATATTTTTAGCTATTGTTAGCTTGGCCGCGGCAGATAGGCGTTTTTTATGGTTAAAGGCCCGACATGATTAAATATGCGCCGGGGTGTTGTTATGTTATGTTTTTTTTAGTATAATGATAGGGATAAATCAATTAAGAAAAAAATATGGCGGAAAGAATATTTACTCCTGGAGAGTTAAAAGAAATGCTAAAAGGCGCGCGGGAAAAAGAACGTGAAGAAGCTATTATAGCCGGCGATTTTATTCCTGATGATAACGGTAATTCGGAGCGGCCTGAAGATAAAACAGATTCAAAAAAACCGGTTATTAGAAAAAGTCAGCCGCCGGTGAAAAAGAGAAATGCCCCGGGCGATTTAAGCACTTGGCATGATAAATTTTAGTCATTAACTATCAATATGAAAATAAAAAAATATTTAATAAGCGGTTTGGTATTTGTAATCGCCGCCGCCGCGGCTTTGTCTGTTTATAATTATAATCCGAATATCGCCAAAGTTATCGCCGATACTTTGCGCCTTGACGATCAGGAAGCGACGATCAGGGCGATTAAAAAAGTTATGCCGGCCGTAGTGAATATTATCGTCATGGATAAGCAAATTACCGCTTCAATGAATTTAAGCGTCGGCGGGCAAATTCAAAGAAATGATATTGTGCAAAAAGGTTCGGGCACGGGATTTTTAATTTCGGCTGATGGTTTGATTTTAACCAATAAGCATGTAGTCGGCTCGGTCGACGAAAAAACCGCTGAATTTAGAATTATTTTAAATACGGGCAAGCAATATTACGCCCAGCTGATCGGCAAAGATCCGATCAACGATTTGGCGGTGCTGAAAATTTTTGATAAAAATTTGCCTTATGTGCAGTTAGGCGACAGCGATAAATTGCAGATCGGCTCCACGGTTATCGCTATCGGCAATGCTTTGGGGCGATATCAGAACAGCGCGACCAAAGGCATAGTCAGCGGGCTGGGCAGAAGCATCCAGGCCTCGGACCAGACCGGAACTAACGCCGAAGCTTTGGATAATGTCATCCAGACTGACGCGGAAATCAACCCGGGTAATTCCGGCGGGCCGCTAGTCGACCTGGAAGGCAATATTATCGGCATTAATGTGGCGCTTGATCAGGCCGGGTCGTCTGTCGGCTTTGCCATTCCGGTAAATGACGCCAAACCGGTCATAAAAAGCGCGCGTGAAATCGGGCGCATTGTCCGACCGCGGCTGGGCCTTAGATATGTTATGCTGACTCCGGAAATAGCCCAAGCCAATAAATTAGCTCTTAACAGCGGCGCTTGGATATCAATCAGCCAGGATGGAACGCCATCGGTTTTGCCTGATTCTCCGGCGGCTAAAGCCGGACTGAAGGAAGGCGATATAATTACGGAAATCAACGCCATTAAACTGCAGGGCCAGGCGACTTTGCTGTCGGTCGTGCAAAAGTATAAACCCGGGGATAAAATAGGCTTAAGAGTTTTTCGCGGCGGTAAATTTTTGGTTTTAGTCGCTATACTTGATGAATTTAGATGAATAATATAAAATATAAATTGTAACTTAATAGTTTGCGATTTTTTTATGATAGAAATAAAGAATTTAACGAAAAAATTCGGCCAGAATTCAGTTTTGGATGATATTAATTTTTCAGTCGCTAAAGGAGAAATTTTAGGTTTTTTAGGCCCGAACGGAGCCGGTAAAAGCACTACCATGAAGATTATTACTTCTTTTTGGGCGCCGACTTCCGGCCAAGTGCTGATTGACGGCTTGGATATGGCCAAGGATTCGCTGTCTGCCAGAAAAAAAATCGGCTATCTGCCGGAAACCGTGCCGCTTTACGAAGATATGAGAGTTTTTGAATATCTGAAATTTATCGCGGAAATTCGCGGGCTCGGCGAAGACGAGATTAAGGGCAGAGTGAAGGAAGTCGTGGCGATTTGCGGCTTAAGCAAAGTCCTGCGAGCGCCGATTGAGGAGCTTTCCAAGGGCTTTCGCCAGCGGGTCGGCTTGGCCCAGGCCATAATGCACCGGCCGGATATTTTAATATTGGATGAGCCGACAACGGGTTTAGACCCGAACCAAATAGTGGAAATACGCGATTTGATTAAAACCATCGGCCGGGAAAAAACCGTCATATTTTCCACGCATATTTTAAGCGAAGTAAGCGCTACTTGCGACCGGGTGATTATTATTAATAACGGCAAGATTGTCGGGCAAGGCAGCCCGGCGGAGCTTATGAAAAAGTCCGGCGGCGCGGAAATAATTTACGTGAAAATCAGAGGCTTAAAGGGCGAGGTGGAGAAGAAGCTTAAAGAAATGGAAAATGTCGTCAATGTCAAAGTTAAAGATAAAGAAGCCGAGGATATTTACGGCTATGAAATTGAGCCGGCGGCCGGCGTGGATTTGCGCGAATATTTGTCTTTAACGGTCATGAAAAATAATTGGAGTATTTTGGAATTTTCTAAAAAAAGCGCCAGTCTGGAGAATGCCTTCAGGGAGCTGACTAAATAAAATCATTCGCGTTATGCAAAAATCACTGTATTTAAAAACTATCTACACTCTTTTTAAAAAAGAATTAATGTCATATTTTAATTCGCCGATCGCTTATGTTTTTATCGGCGTTTTTTTAGTGGCCGGCAACTGGCTGTTTTTTAATGTTTTTTTCTTGGCGGCTCAAGCTTCAATGAGAAATTATTTCGCGCTTCTGCCTTGGATTTTTTTATTTTTGTCGCCGGCCATTACCATGCGCCTTTGGGCCGAAGAAAAGAAAAGCGGCACGATTGAGCTGCTCCTGACTCTGCCGGTAACCGACTGGCAGGTAGTTCTAGCTAAATTTTTCAGCGCCTTAACTTTTTTATCCGTTAGCTTATCGCTTTCTTTAACCATACCGTTAAGCATTGTTTTTTTAGGCAACTTGGATTTAGGGCCGGTTATCGGCGGTTATCTAGGCGCCTTGTTTTTAGGCGGCTCATATTTGGCTTTGGGCTTATTTATTTCCAGCCTGACAAAAAACCAGATTATCGCTTTTATTATCGGCTTAACGGCTTGTTTCGCCGCTTTTATCGTCGGCGCGGATTTTGTTTTAGCCGGCGCGCCTCAAGCTTTCGCTCCGGTTATGAAGTTTATCGGTCTGGGCAGCCATTTTAATAATATCGCCAGAGGCGTGATTGATACTAAAGATGTCATATATTATGTTTCTTTTATATTTTTGTTTTTATGGTTAAACGTTAGAGTGATAGAGAACAGGGCGTGGAAATAAGTATTGTATATATCGCATGAGGATTGGGCTAAATTTTACAAAATTTATCCCAATCAATTAATATAAATGTTTATTATGAATTTAAATAATTTTTTTAAAAGAACTAACTTAAGCTTAACTGTCGTTATAGTAATCGGCATTTTAATCGTGCTGAATTTTTTTTCATATAATATTTTCTATCGCTTTGATTTAACGCAAAATAAGGATTATTCGCTTTCTAAAGCCAGTAAAGCCGCCGCGGCCGGCGCCAAAGACATTATTAATATCAAGGTTTATTTTTCCGCCGACTTACCGTCGCAATTTTTAAATTTGCGCCAAGAAGTTGGCGATATTCTAGACGAATATGTTAATTATTCCGGCGGCAAGATTAAAGTGGAGTTTATTAACCCTCTGGACGACCAGGCAACCGAGCAAGAATTATATCTGGCCGGCATACCAAAATTGCAATTTAATGCTTTGGAAAAAGACAAATATCAAGTTATCAACGGTTATTTGGGCATGTTGATTAAATATGGGGAAAAATCCCAGGCCATTCCGGTGGTTGAGGACACTAAAGATTTGGAATATCAAATTACCTCGGCCGTTAAAAAGCTAACCAGCGCCAAGGTCGCTAATATCGGTTTTTGGCAGAGCAATGGCGCCGCCGATGTTGAAAAAGAAGTCAGCGCGGCTTATAAAAAGCTGGGAGAAATTTATAATGTCAGCGCGATTAATTATGCCGCGGATAAAAAAATCTCCGGCGATTTGGACACTTTAATAATTATCGGCCCTAAAGAAAAATTTAACGATGATGAGCTTAAGGCGATTGACGCTTTTTTGCTGCGCGGCGGTTCGCTGGTTATTATGGCCGACGGAGTTAAGGTAGGGCAAGGGCTAGTAGCCAATAAAAACGATATCGGTTTAAACAAAATTTTAGAGTCTTACGGCCTTAAGCTGAATGAAAATTTAGCGCTGGATATAAATAACGGCATGGCGTCATTCAGCCAAGGCTTTGTTACTTTTACTGTTAATTACCCTTACTGGCCTAAGGTTATAAAGCCGGGGTTTGACCAGAACAATCCGGCCGTCTCAAGGCTAGAAGGCTTGGTTTTACCTTGGGCGTCCACGATTGACGTTGTGCCTGATAAAATTAAGGATATAGCGGTTTCTTATTTAGCCCAGACTTCTAATCAGGCCATGGCCGTGGCTGATAATTTTAAACTAGATCCCCAGGCGCAAATTAATGATGGAGTCAGAGGGAAATTCAATTTGGCCGTGGCTTTAACCGGCGACTTTAAGAGCCCGTTTAATAACGCGAGCTCTAAGGCCGGCCGTTTAATTTTAATGGGCGATAGTGATTTTATCAGGGATAATTTTTTGCAAAATTATCCGGACAATTTGGTATTTTTTCAAAATGTTATTGATGGCTTAAGCTTGGGCGGCGACTTGATTTCTATCCGCTCAAAAGGCGTAGCCGAGCGTCCGCTTAAAGAAATAAGCGAAGCGGTTAAAACGGCGGTTAGGTATGCCAATATTTTCGGCTTAACGATTATCGTCGTGCTTTTCGGTATGGTTAGATATTTTTTAAGAAGAAAAGCCAGGTTTGAAGATCAAATATAAAAATTATTAATATTTTTTTATGAATAAAAAGACTTTAATTTTAGGTGTTGTGCTGCTAGCGTTAATCGCCCTGGCTTACGCCTATCAGGGCCCTTTAAAAAAATGGCAGAATAATTTAGGCAAGCCGAAGAATATTTTAGCTAAAATAAATGTTGGCTTAATTGATAAAATAGAAATTATAGATCAGGGTAAAATTTTAACTCTGGCTAAGCAAGGCCAAAAATGGAAATATGATAATAGCAAAGATTTTTATGTTGATGTCCCGGTTATGGCTAAGGTTTTCGATGAATTAAAAACGGCCGCCGATTCTGAAGTTGAGCTGGTTAGCAACAATCAAGATAGAAAAAGCGAATTTAAAACCGACGCTTCGGGCTTGGAAATAAAAATTTATCAGGCCGATAAGCAGTCCGCCGATTTTATTGTTGGCGCTAGGTCAAGCGATTACGTAAGCTCTTATATTTCTTTGCCCGGGTCGGCCGTTACTTACGCGGTTAAAGCCGATTTGCCCGGCGCTTTTAATCCGGTTGATTGGCGCGATTCTACTATTTTTTCAACGCCAACGGAAAAAATTAATAAAATAAGATTTCAATATCCGAATAGGGAATTTACGGTAGAATTAAAAGATGGAAAATGGAACGGTATATTGCCTAATAAATTTTCCGTCAATCAGGAAAAAATTCAACCGGTTTTAGATATTATGTCAAATTTAAAGGCCGTAGAAATTCCGGCTCAAGTTTTTAACGATACCGGCTTGGATAAGCATTCTATAATTGTAGAAGCGTCGGGCGATGGGATAAAAAATGTTTTAATGATTGGCGGAGCCAGCAACGCTTTGTATTATACTAAAAGAGGCGACAGCGATAATATTTATCTTATTTCTAAAACCGAGAGAGACGAACTGGATAAATGGAGTTGGCAGTTAAAATAAAATTAAAATATTAAAAAACACCCCGCAAATGCGGGGTGTTTTTTTTGTTTATTATTGTATTAAAAATTTGTATAACCCTTCCGAGTTGCCAATTTTTTCTGAAAAGTAAATAACGTCATTAGTTAATAAAAATGAATTAATAGCATCGAATTTTATTAATTCAGTACTGTTTCTTTTTTCTCTTTCATCCAGTTCAATGGCGTTGATTGTTCGCTCGGTTGAATAAATAATATAGTCTTTGCTTGGGTGCAAGATAGCGTTATTAATGGTATCGGAAATTCTGGTTATCAAAATTTTATTTTTTGTTTCCAAATTGTAAAGCCAAATTTCAAAATCATTGGCGTAGAGCAGGTTGCTGGAGTTTATCCAAAAGGTTGTTTTTATATTATTGATAATTTCCACTAATGGCTGGTAGGCGGAAAAAGGGTCAATTAAATAAAGAATTTTATGGTCGTTATCGTAAATATTAAGCAAATTTTGTTTTTCATCAATAAAAGAGTAATTTGGAGCGGCCGGCAAGTTTATATTTTTTAGATTTTGGCCGGTCGCGGTATTTATAACTTCAAGATTAATCGCTTGGCCGGATTTAATAATCAAATATAGATAATTATTTTTTACTAAGTAATCATTAAAAATTTTATCACTAATGATTTTTTTCGGCGAATTGGATGAATCCAGCCGGTAAATTGAATTTTTATCTTGATAGTACAGGATATTACCGCTCCATTTATAATTAAAGGAATTCGGCGTTAGTTTCTTTAAGTTTATGGCGTCGCTAGTATTAGCTAAATTATAGAGATAATTATCAATTATTATTTTATTTTGGTCTTCGGACCAAAAAATATTTTTTCCGGGCAAGCCGTTTCGTTTAGTTGATTTTTCCGATTCGTCAGATAGATTTAAAAAGGTTATTAAATCGGCGGATAAAATAACCGCTTGATTTTTATCAGGCGCTAAGTTAATTGATCCGCTATCGGCCGAGGCAATTTGCACCGGCAGATTATCTTTAAATAAATAAATGTTTTCGGCGAAAGTTGAAGCCCCGGGGTTAACGGTTAATTTTTTTTGCCAGCTCCAGTAGCCGTCTAGCTCAAGCCTTAAATTATATTCTCCGGGCAGTAAATTCTTTATTTTAGCCGGCGTGGCGATAAAATCATTTTTATTGAATATTGAGCTGGCAAAAGTTTCCTGGGGCTTTCCGTCTATGAATATTTTCGCCCCCTTGGGCTTGGAGTCAATGATAAACATGCCGGTTCTTTGGACGGAAAAGCCGTTTTTATTCAGCCGGTAGCCGGCCGCGTAAAGCATGATGGCCGGAGTCGCGATAATGAAAATTGATATGAAAATTATGCTTAAGATCCGCCTGGTGTTTAAAGTCATTTAAAATTTATTTAATTTACTCTTTTAATGTCCGCGCCAAGCTTATTCAGCCGTTCGCAGATATTTTCATAGCCGCGGTCGATTGAATAAGAATTATAGAGGACGGACTTGCCTTTGGCGCCGAGCATGCAGATTAAAAGATTTATGGCCGGGCGCAAAGCCGGAGGGCAGATAATTTCGGCCGGCTTTAATTTAGTCGGCCCGGTGACGGTTACCCGATGAGCGTCGTGGAGTATGACGTTGGCGCCGAGCTTATTGAGTTCAAGATAATAAACCGCCCGATTTTCATAAACCCAGTCGTGGACTAAAGTCTGCCCGTAAGTTTGGGTTAAGATGGGTAAAAACAAGGGTAAATTATCAATATTCAAGCCGGGGAAAGGGCGCCCGTAAATTTTATCCGGCAGAGCGCTTAACTTCGCGGGGATTATTTCCAGATCGGCCAGATCAAATCGGCCGTTAACCGATTTATAGGTTTTGCTGATTTTTATTTTTTGCCCCATGACTCTTAATTTTTCCAATTCCAAGCTTAAAAATTCCATGGGGCAGGCCGTGATTTTAAATCGTGAGGCCGTGGTGATGGCGATGGCGATAAAAGCCATGGATTCTATCGGGTCGGGCATGATCGGATACTTAACGGGCTTAAGTTTTTTTACGCCGGTAATTTCCAGTTTGGTGGTGCCGATGCCTGTTATTTTCGCGCCGGCTCGGGCTAGAAAATAGCATAAATCCTGAACCATGTAATTTGATGAAGCCAGATTTATTTTTGTTTTGCCGGGGAGCGTAACCGCGGCTAAGATGGCGTTTTCGGTGGCCGTGTCGCCTGATTCATACATGGTGAAGCTTGAACCTTTGGCTCGGCCGCGGCTGATATGGAATAAGTTATTGGTTTTTTTCACCGCAATGCCTAAATGGTTTAAGGCGATGATATGCGGGCTGACCGTGCGCTTGCCTAGTTTACAGCCGCTGATTTTCGGCAGGGAAAATTTGTTAAAAATGGAAGACAAAGAGCCGATCAGCAATATGGCCGATCTGGTTTTTTCGTACGACTCTTTATTTATTTTGTTAAGGCTGATTTTACCGTCGTTGACGGCTTGTAAAGTATGCGGTCCGATCCAGCTTATTTTCAGGCCGATAGAAGTCAAGATTTCAATTATCCGGTTTACTTCTTCAATGCGCGGCATATCGGTTAAAACCGTTTTTCCCTTAATCATGGGCAGGGCGCAAAGAATGGCTACGGCCGAATTTTTGGCCGAGTTGGTTTTTATCGTTCCTCTAAGTTTTTTACCGCCGTTGATTATGAAATTGGACATAAAAATTGATATATAGATTATACTTATTATTATCTATGAAAGCTTGCGCTAAATTTATTAAATTTTCTACTGCGCCTGCCTGCCGGTAGGCAGGGAACTCGGCCGAGATTACTCGGCCTCAAACAGTCCTCGCTCGAAAATTAAATAAATTTAGCGCAAGCTATTAATATAATCCATATTATTTATTATTATCATAGCCTAAATCCGCTTATTTTTCAATGCCCGCGCCTAATTTGGCAAAACAAGCCGAGTTGTGATAATATGTAAGAGTAATGATTAAATGATTATTGTTTATGGATAATATTAATTCACCCGTAGCCGCGCCGGAGATTAAGAGGCGCAAGCGCTGGAAAATCGCCGGCGTTATTTTATTCGGCCTGATTTTGCTGGGGTCGGCTTTCGGCGCCGGCATGATGTTAGCCCAAAAAAATGAATTTATTAAACGGGCGAGCGTAAAAGAGGCGGTTTACGCCGGCAAGCTTTATAATAAATACATTACCGCGCCGGCCAATAAATTGACGGCTGATGTTGATTTTAATTTATTCTGGGACGTCTGGGACCAGCTTAAAGACAAATATGTTGATAAAGACAAGCTGGATGATAAAGCGATGTTTTACGGCGCGCTTAGGGGCTTGGTTGAGTCAATCGGCGATCCTTACACCGTTTTTATGGAGCCTAAAGTAGCCAAGGAATTTTCCGATGATTTGGCCGGGACGTTTGAAGGCATCGGCGCGGAAATAGGGAAGAAGGATAATATTATAACCATTGTCGCGCCTTTGGCCGATATGCCGGCGGAAAAAGCCGGCCTGCAGTCCGGCGATAAGATTTACGCCATTAACGGCGAATCAACGGCCGGCTTGGAGATTGATGAAGCGGTTAATAAGATCCGCGGGCCGAAAGGCACGGAAGTCACTTTGACGATTTTTAGGGAGAGTTTTGAAAAAACCAAAGATTTTAAAATAATCAGGCAGCCGATCGTGGTTAAAAGCGTTAGGACAAAAATGGGCGATGATAAAATATTTGTTATTACCATAACTAATTTTAATGATGACACCAGCGAGCTGTTTAAAAAAGCGGCCGCGGAAGCGGTGGAAAAGAATCCTAAAGGCCTTATTCTTGACTTAAGGAATAATCCGGGCGGATATTTGGAAACGGCGATTGACGTGGCCAGCGAATGGGTTGACCAAGGCGCGGTGGTAACCGAGCAATTCAGCCCGGAAAAAAAGAATGAATATTTGCACCGCGGCCGGGCCAGGCTGAAAGATTTTCCAACCGTAGTGCTGGTTAACCAGGGCAGCGCTTCGGCCTCGGAAATCGTTGCCGGAGCTTTAAAAGACAATGACAAAGCGACTGTCGTGGGCATGAAGACTTTCGGCAAAGGTTCGGTGCAGACTTTAGAGGATATGAAAGACGGTTCGTCGGTGAAAATTACCGTGGCTAAATGGCTGACGCCCAAAGGTTATAATATTAATCATGAAGGCATAGCGCCCGACGTTGAAGTTGACCTTACCGTGGAAGATTTTAATAAAGATATAGATCCGCAGATGGCTAAAGCGGCGGAAATATTAAATAAGAAGTAAATAATTATTATTGTAAATTGCATGATGTTTGGGATAAATTTATAAAATTTTCTACTGCGCCTGCCTGCCGGCAGGCAGAGAACTTGTCCGAGATTACTCGGGCTCAAACCTGCCTGCCGGCAGGCAGGCAGTCCTCGCACGAAAATTTTACAAATTTATCCCAAACAAAACATAATTCATATGGCCAATAAAAAGAAAGGTAAAATAGCAAAATATATTTTCATCGTCGGCGGCGTTATGTCTTCCGTGGGCAAGGGCGTGGCGGCGGCTTCGGTAGGGAATATCCTGCAGTCGCGGGGCTACCGGGTGGCTAATATCAAGTGTGATATGTACGTTAATGTCGATGCCGGCACAATCCGGCCGGCGGAACACGGCGAGGTTTTTGTAGGCGAGGACGGAGTTGAAGCGGATCAGGATCTTGGAAATTACGAACGGTTCACCGGCAATGACTGTCTTAGGGATAATTATATTACCACCGGCCAGGTGTATCAGGAAGTGATCAGGCGCGAGCGGAATCTTGAATACGGAGGCGAGGACGTCGAGGTCGTTCCCGATATACCGAATGAGATTATCCGGCGGATAAAACTTTGCCAGGCCAAGAATAACGCGGAAATAACAGTAATTGAATTCGGCGGCACGGTCGGGGAATACCAGCTGCTATTATTTCTGGAAGCCGCCCGGATGATGAAAGCTAGAGATCCGCAGGGAGTATTTTTTATCATGGTGAGTTATCTGCCCACTCCGAAACTTTTAGGCGAGCAGAAATCAAAACCGACTCAATTCGCGATCCGGACGCTTAATTCTTCCGGGATCGCGCCTGATTTCATCCTCTGCCGGGCCGATCGGCCGGTGGACCCAGGTATTAAGCGCACGATTAGCATAGTCTGCTCTTTGCCTGAAGAAAGGATTATTTCCGCTCCTGATATTTATTCTATTTACGACGTGCCGGTTAATTTCGAGAAAGAGAATTTCGGTGAAATAGTATTGAAATCCATGGGTCTTAAGGCGCGAAAAAAGGATTTGCGGGCATGGACCGGCCTTTCAAAGAAAATTAGAAAAATATCACGAACGGTTACCATCGGCATTGTCGGCAAATATTTTAATTTTAAATCCTGCCGCGATACTTATATTTCCGTGATAGAATCAATTAATCATGCGGCCTGGGCAGAGAACCGCCGGCCGGAAATTTTATGGCTTGATGCGGAAAAATATGAAAAAGATAAAAAAAATCTGAAAGAACTCGACAAACTGGACGGTATTATCGTGCCTGGCGGTTTCGGCCGGCGCGGCACCGAGGGCATGATCCTAGCGGCCGAATACGCGCGGAAACGCAAAATTTCTTACTTTGGATTGTGTTTAGGCATGCAAATACTGACGATCTCGTTCGCCCGGTACGTTTTAGGCTTGAAAGACGCTAATTCCACTGAACTTGATTCTAAAACGAAAAATCCGGTTATTTGCACCATGGATGAGCAGAAAGACCTGATTAAAAATAAGCAGTACGGCGGCACTATGCGATTAGGCGCTTATGCGGCGGAGCTAATTAAAAATTCCTTAAGCTATAAAGCGTATAAAACTCTAAATATATCGGAAAGACATAGACATCGTTATGAATTCAATAATGAATATAGGGAAAAATTAAAGGAGGCCGGGCTGAAAATAGCCGGAGTTAATAAAAAAAATGATTTGGTGGAAATCGTTGAAGTAGCCGATCATCCCTGGATGCTCGGCACTCAATTTCACCCGGAGTTTAAATCCCGGCCGCTGGACCCGCATCCGCTGTTTGTGGAGTTTATCAGAGCCTGCGTTAAATTAAAGAAGTAGAATATTTATAAAAATTTCATCCCAATTTTGTACAATAATATGTAATAAATAAAAAGAGTAAAATAGCAATTGAAAGTTGCTATTATGCCAATAAAATTATGCCTAAAAGCAATAAATTTGTTGCCAGCCCAGTATTTTTTATGCTGGTTTTTTTATTTATTTTTTCTTGGCCATGGCTGTCGTCTGCCGAAGATGGAGATCCTATGTATGGCTATGAAAGAGAAACTAATCAAGGTAAGTTAAATATTGAAACGGATTCGGCTACCGGCGCTTTTATTTTTAACTACCCGATTGTAGTTCCTCCCGGAAGAAACGGAATACAGCCGGATTTAAATTTATCATATAACAATCAATCGGAAGATCTTGACAGTCCATTTGGCTATGGTTGGTCGATCAATATTCCTTACATTGAACGAATTAACCGCAAGGGATCTGAGGATTTATTTTCTACTGAATATTTTTATTCTTCAATGAGCGGTGAATTAAGAGCAAGCTCTACCGTTGAAGGAATGATTATGGCGAGTATGGGGAGAAGCGACACGCCAGCATTTTATGTATGGGATTTTAAAATTTCCATGACAACTCCGGAAAATATTATTGAGACTGAGCCGGAGTCATTTTCTGATTTGCTAATTGACACCCTCGAAGACATAAATAATCGAATAGACAAAACCGATATCCCGGAAGCATATCAACTGAAAGTGGATAAAAAAGGCGATATTTTAGAGAGTAAGGAGATTGATTGGGTAGTTAAAAAAGAGGACGGGACGCTAGAGAACAAAGGTAAAATAATGGTGTATGATTATATCTCTGATAAAAAAGTAAGCCAAGGGAAAATAGAAAGAGATGGTAAATTTATTGAAGAAGATTTATCCAAAAGAACCGGCAATGCCCGCTTTTACAAAACCGGGAAAAAGGTAGGAAGCGAAGAAGAGATAGTCGGACAGTTTTATTCAGGCACCCCTTTTATTAAAGTAGGTAATGAATGGCATCATTCTGAAACAGCCACGACTACTGTTGAAGCATTTAAAAAACAAACCGGAAATAATTTAATCGGGATGATATTCGGGGTTGGAGCAACTGCGGCTACAAGCACTATCTACTCTGGATCCGGAGACGGCAGGACAAATCAGGCTAACGCAGATTGGAATACATGCCGTAACGCTACGACAGGCAATGACGCAAGCTATACACAAAATTATCTTACGCCAACCGTCAGTAAAGACGCTACTTTGTATTATATTGGAAGATCGAATATTCCCGCGGACACATCTTCTCTACCTGACGATACCACTATTTCCGAAGCTACTTTGCATGTTTATAAAGAAGGCGGCGCTGGCACAGGCACAACCAGTTTGGCCGTTGTTACTACTAGCCAGGCCAGCCCGATTTCATTAACAGCCGCTGATTATGATCAATATGGAAGCGCGGACTTAGGGAATTTTGAAGTTTCTACAAGCGATGCCAACGAAACGGAATATACCGCGAGTATTTCTGACCCGGAAGCTAATATTAGCAAGACCGGATATACAATGTTGGGGTTAAGAGATAAGACATATGACATGAATAATTTACCGCAAACAGGATATTATTATACTCATCTTCACTCTTCCGAATACACGGGGACGGATTATGACCCTTATTATGAAATTACTTATACCATGCCTCTCGCGCCATCAACTCCCTCTGATTTATTAGTTGAAAATTTAGCTAATCCATCCGCCGTATTTGATAATGCTCCTGAATTTTCAGCAATCTACAATGATCTTGATTCCGGCGATAACGCGGTTAATTATCAACTTCAGGTTTCAGCTTCAAACACGGATTGGACTAGTACGTTGTGGGATAGCGGTAAAACTTTTATGGCGACTACCACCGAGGGAAGCAGATGTAATGATATTTCTTACGCTAGCTCTGCTCCCTTGCCTTTTAACGGAGCGACATACTATTGGCGCATCAAATTTTGGGACGACGAAAATAACGAAGGAGCATGGAGCGATGGCAATAATTATTTTACTATGTCAGGTGAATACGGAGCAAAATCGGAAAATGGAGATTTTATTAAATATGAATATATAAATGCTGAAAAATGGACAGCCACAACTAAGGACGGCACTGTTTATAAATTCGGCCATGCTACCAGCACAAAGCAATTTGACTCCGCCACCTCAACTAATATATTTAAATGGATGCTGGAAGAAGTAAGAGACAGAAATAATAATTATATTAAATATGAATATTATAATGACAATGGACAAATTTATCCATATAAAATAATTTATACAGGCAATAATACAACTGATGGTATATTTGAAGTTGAGTTTTTACGGGAATCAAGGGATGATGCTATCAAACAACATAATTCCGGATTTAAAGTTCAGACTGGCTATAGAATTTATGAAATAAAAGCGAATATTAATGGCGCGTGGGCGAGAAAATATGAGTTAGATTATATAACCGGAGATAATGATAAAAAGTCCTTACTAGATTCAATTACCGAATCGGGCATCAATGAACAGAATAGCACAATCACGCTTCCGAAAGATGAATTTGCTTATCAGGCTAAAACTAAAAGCTGGACGCATGATGATGGTTATACCATACCTACGGATATTGTAAAAAGCGACGGTAAAGACGTTGGCGCCCGTTTTGCGGAGGTTAACGGTGATGGGCTGATTGATGTAATCACTGACCCTTACGTCTATACAAACGACGGTGATGGAACAGGCTGGACCGTAACAGATTATAATATGCCTGTTTATTCTACTAACCAATACAGTAATGACCTGGGCGTTCGTATAGCCGATGTTAACGGCGATGGTTTAGCGGACATACTCCAAAGCACGGAATCCGAGAATAAAGTTTACATTAAAAGCGGAAGCGATACGGGCTGGATTTATGACAGTAATTATACTATTCCTGAAGATTTTATTTTTTCCGGATATAAGGATGCCGGCGTTCGCTTGGTTGACGTAAACGGCGACGGTTTAACCGATATAATTTTTGCCAGAGACAATCAGACAAAAAAAGTTTATATTAACGACGGTGACGGAACGGGATGGACCGAAAATAATAACTATAAAATTCCAGGTTCGCATACATCGTTTGTCAGCTATAGGGGGGAAGATATGGGAGTTAGGCTTCTTGATGCCAATGGCGACGGGCTGGTTGATATTTTAAGAAGTATTAACGGTACCAGGGAAGTTTATATAAATAAAGGTGATGGGACCGGTTGGTTTTATGCGGGCATAGGCGGTTTTGCTCTAGACTTTGCATCAAACATAGGATATGACAACGGCGTTAGGTTTGCCGATGTTAATGGAGACGGTCTTATTGATATGTTAAGAAGCTATGATGGCTCATACGCTGTTTATATTAATCAAGGTGTGCTTTCGGGCAGCTGGGTTCTAGATGCCGGCTATATAATTCCTGTGGATTTTATTGGTGTTAACGCTTACGGCCGCTTTGATAATGGAGCTCGTTTGGCTGACGTAAACGGCGACGGCCTAGATGATATATTATATAGTAGAAACGGGCAAACAAAAAAGGTTTATATCTCTGATAATCATAAGGCGGATTTGCTTTCTCAAATAAATCATAGTAAAGGGGCGGAAACCAAAATTTATTACAAAGGATCTCCCGGATATCTTGATTCTTTTGGCAATATTTTAAATCCAAATTTACCAATAGTTATGCAGACAGTGAAAAATATTGCCGTGGATGACGGTTTAGGCAATATAGCGACTACTACTTATGAATATCAGGGAGGAGATTATTATTATAATAGCGAGTATGACAATAAGTTGGCCGGATTTAATAAAATTGTTAAAATTGACGGGAACAATAATATTACAAATATCTATTATCATCAGGGCAACGATACGGCTTCAACTACCGGAGAATTTAGCGATGATGTATCAAAAATAGGCAGGGTATATCGCACCGAAGTTTATAACAACGACGGCAAGCTTTATTCAAAGAGTATTAATAAATGGGAAAAATACGCTTTGGGCAATGAAAGAGATTTTGTAAAATTAACTCGTTCGGTTGATTATATTTACGATGGTGATTCCGACCACAAAGATAAGGCGACTACCTATGATTATGATGACGCGTATGGCAATATTACTGAAAAAGTATTCTGGGGAGAGGTAACGGGCAGTGATGACGGCACATTCACGGACGCTGGCGCCGATAAAGCGTCGACGATAATTTCTTATGCGGCAAGCACCACTCTTTATGTCGTCGGATTACCTTCGCAAGAAACAACGTATAACCAAAGCGACAGCAAAATAAAAGAAACAAAATACTATTACGATAACCTATCGTCAGGAAATGTTGCTTACGGTAATTTAACCAAGGAAGAAAAATGGAAATCGGGAAACGATTATATTGATATTGAAAAAACATACAATACTTACGGTTTGGTAACCCAGGAGAAAGATCCGCGCGACAAAGCGATTAATTATACATATGATGTTTATAATTTATATAAAGCAACCAGCACTAATCCATTATCTCAATCCGCTGATTATTATTATGATTATTCCGCCGGAAAAATTAAAAAGACAGTAGATCCTAATAATCGGGTGTTTGAAGTTATCTATGATGGCTTGGATAGGATCACCGAGGAGAGACAGCCTGATATTGGCTCGCCCTCATCCTTGGCTACAAAAACAAATTATATTTACTATCATTGGCTGTCTCCTCGTAGCGTCAAACAGGTTGACTATCTGGATGGCGCGACAAGTATAGAAAAATATACTTATATTGATGGTCTGGATAGGGTTGTGCAGGAGAGAAAAGAGGCTGAAGATTCAAATTTTTCCGTAAAAGATTTTACTTACAATGACGCGGGCCTCTTGGAAATTGAGACCTTGCCTTATTTTTCCACCGGGACTTCAACTTCTGGCGTTACGAGCAATAGCGCTCTCTATATGGCTAATTATTATGATCCATTAGGAAGGGTGGCCACTTCGTCTAATGTAATTAGCACAACCACTTATGCATATGACCAATGGCGAGTTACCATAACTGATGCTCTTAATAATACTAAAGATTTATATAAAGACGCGTATGACAATTTAATTCAGGTTGATGAGCACAGCGGCACGAGCACTTACTCAACGCTGTATGAGTATAATTTACTTGGTAATTTGACTAAAATCACTGACGCTTTAAGCAATGAAAGGAATTTTACTTACGATAACTTAGGCAGGTTATTGAACAGCGAGGATCTGCATGCTCCTGGCGACTCGTATTTTTCTTCTGTAACTATGGCCTATGACGATTCAGGTAATTTAATTGAAAGGATTGATGGAAAAAATCAAACTGTAGACTACACCTATGATGATATAAATAGGATATCAACCGAAAATTATTTGGGATTAGCCGGAACAGAGGTTGAATATGGCTACGATAACTGCACCGAAGGAGTGGGAAGATTGTGCCATATTACTTCCTCCGAGGCGATTAGCAGTTACACGTATAATGCGCTCGGCTTAATTAAAACAGAAACTCGTAATATAAATTCGGTGGATTATTCAACGGCATACGATTATGACAGGCGGGGACAGCAAACGCTGATTACTTACCCTGATAACTCCCAAGTCAGATATGCATACAATAACGCGGGCCTTATGGAAGCAGTCGACCAAAAAGAAAATGGCGAAGCATTTTCTGATATAGTTAGCGACTTTGATTATAATCCGCAAGGTGACACAACCTATGAAGTCTTAGCGAACTATACTTCAAGCGCCTATACATATGATGAAAATAACTTATATCGCTTAATAAATAAATTAACCGCCGGCCCGGAAGAATTTATTATGGCAAGCATGGGTAAAAGCGATAAGCCGGCGTTTTATATGGAGATTGAAAGTTATGACTTTAAAATATCTATGACAACTCCGGAAAATATCCCTAATTCAGGGGGCTCTTCTAACTCCCTCCTTGATATTCTTGAAGATCAGAACAATCAAATAGATAAAACGGGCGTACCCGAGGCATATCAATTAAAAGTAGATAATAAAAGCGATATTCTGGAAAGCAGAGAAGAAGATTGGATTGAAATTAAAGAAGACGGCTCCATTGAGAATAAAGGTCGGATTATGAGCTACGATTATATTTCTGACAAAAAACTTGAAGGCAATTTTTTATTTAATGGCCGCCAATATACGAACGCGAAGATTGTAGAAGAAAAAGAAAATACTAAAACTATAGTTTTTTATTCGGGGGATCATTTTTATCAAGGCGAAGATGGAATTTATGAAATTGTCCATGGGGCGACTACTACAATTGAAGCCTTTTTAGGCCAAACTAAAGTCAGCTGGTTAGGAAAGATTTTTGGCCAGGAAGCTTTCGCGACTGATTATTATACTTCTTCTGATAAGTCAATTTATACTCAAAGTTCTAATTTTTCTACGGCTCACGACGCCACTTCAGGAACTGTTTATAACCAATATGTTACTTGCCATTGGTCCAGCGACGGAAATTATCAGGTGCAGAGATATTTTGCCAATATAGATACTTCCGCGATTGGTCCCGGCTATGCCGTAACCGCTGCTTCATTTACGGCTTATACCGGTAAACGAAGGAATGATAACGCTGGCAACATGGCATATAATATATATAATTCTAGCCATACGGACCCCGCTGATCCTGATTCATTCAATGACGCCGGAACTACTGCGTGGTCAACGGATAAATCTTGGGGTTCGTTAACACCCGATGGATTTTTTACTTGGGATTTCAATACTGCCGGAAAGGCCGGAATTAATATGAGGGGAACTACTTTTCTATCCGCCAGAGAATCATATTATGACGTTGGAGATGTGGCTCCAGTTGCTAATAATACTGAAGATGGTTATTCCTTATTTTTAACCAGTAACGCAGGTTCCAATGATCCTTATTTATCAGTAACTGTTACGGCATCCGGTAATCCGCCGCTATCGCCTACGGATCTTTTAGCAGAGGGCCAATCTAATCCGACAGGTGTAACAGATTTAACTCCTGAATTTTCAGCCATCTATACCGATTCTGATTCCGGTGATAGCGCGGTAAGCTACCAGCTTCAGGTTTCGGCTTCAAGCACTGACTGGACCAGTTTAATGTGGGACAGCGATAAATCTCCTCTGGCGACTACCACCGAAGGCAGCAGGTCTCCGGATATATCTTATAATAGCATCACCCCTTTAGAAATGGGCGGCCCTGCTTATTATTGGCGCATCAAATTTTGGGACGACGAAGATACCGAGGGCGCTTGGAGCACGAGCACGGCTTCGTTTATTATGGCCGGCTCAAACAACATCCAAAATTTTAATTATACTTATGACGATATAGGCAATATTGCCAAAATTGAAGACTACTCCAATAATAACGGGGCTAAAATTATTGAATTTAATTATGATGATTTATACAGATTAACTAGAGCTTCCAGTACCATGGCCTCTTCCACCAATTTTCTGGAAACCTACTCATATAACGCCATCGGTAATATTACAAATAAATTAGATGTGGGGAATTACCTCTATCAAGGCAATTCCGGCACCAGCCAAGCCAATCCTCATGCCGCCACCTCGATTGACGGCGCGACAAACGCCTATGACCATAATGGCAATTTAACCAGCGACGGAATCTGGGATTATACCTGGGATTACCGCAATAGGCTCATAGAGGCTACTAACGGCACTTCTACCCTGCGATATGGTTATGACCACGAGGATAATCGAATTTGGGCCTTTGACGGGGTGGCGACGACTACTTATATAAATAAGTATTATAATATTTCAAGCACGGGGACTAGTACTATAAATATCTTCGCTAATAATCAATTAGTCGCTACCATAGAGGGTAATGGAATTGCGACCAGCACATATTATATCCATACCGATCACCTTGGCGGGTCAAATGTAATTACTGATGAAAACGGCGACGTTGTACAGCTATTGGATTATTATCCGTTTGGGGGAATACGCCTTAATGAAAAAGAAAGTGATTTTGATGAAGCACGTAAATTCACGGGGCATGAATATGACGCAGAAACTGGACTCAATTATATGATTGCCCGTTATCAAAATCCTGCTATAGGAAGGTTTGTTTCTCAAGACAAATTAGTTAATGATATCGGGATAGATACAAGGCAGTTTAAACAGAAATATGGGAAAGAATTTAAAGAAGTGTTAAGCAATCCTCAAGAATTAAATAGTTATAGCTACGTTACGAATAACCCATTAAAATACAGAGATCCTAATGGAGACTCTGGTTTTAGTGTTGTTTTTGAAGCTCTCGGAAAAGGATTATCAAGAATAGCAGGTCCATTTGCCGTTGCAAGTTATGCATATGATTTATTTAAACCAAGTCCTGCCGGTGGAGATCTCGACAAAGGCCAGAGTTATACAAACGGAACAATTGCTCCAGACAAACAAAATAACAATTTTGGCACTGGTGCTGTAGTTGCAGGAACTGTTAAACAAAGCGGTATGCAAATAGGTTCTAAAGTGGAAGGGTTTGGAGAAGTCATTGGAAATACCCCCGGCAAAATTACTGGTTTTTTCAGAGAAGGCGCACCAAATCCTTATCATGGCCTGGATCAGGCGATTACAAGAGGGGTAAGCCCAAGCGAAATTATAGATACTGTAAAAAATCCGTTAATTACCTTTAGACAAGGGAATGGTAATATATATAGGTTGACAGAGAAAGCAGCTGTAGTCTTAAATCAAGCAGGTAAGGTTGTTACTATATATGGAAAATCTGATTTCTATCCTAAGGTAGTTCAACTATTAACAAAAATTATTAAATAAATTATATGAAGAACTTAAGTACTTTAGAACAATATAATAAACTTTATACGGAAGTTGTCAAAATTGTTAATAAAATTGATCCGTGCTTTTATAGCGGTCCAGAAGATGAATATGATTATAATGTTAATCAATTATTGAGTTTTATCAGAGATCATCAAATTAATCTGGAAAATTTTGATCCGAAGTTGAAAATAATATTTTTTGGTCAAAACGCGATTGAAAAAGAAGAATCAGAAAGATTGTTGCATCTGAGTCAGTTGTTAAAAAGCTTACTCAGCGATTGGTTATAATAATGATTTCCCTTCCCTATATTGTATAGGCTGGGTAATATATAGATATATTATTTTTTCCTCTCTCATATATAATTAGCTCCTCAAATGAATAGACGATTTTCTTTGCAAATATATATTTTTTTATTTATTTTTTCTTGGCCATTATTGTCGTCGGCCGCTACTAATCTTCTAACAGAGGGCCAATCTAATCCGACGGATGTAACAGACTTAACTCCTGAATTTTCAGCAATCTACAATGATTCTGATTCCGGTGATGACGCAGTAAGCTACCAGCTTCAGGTTTCGGCTTCAAGCACTGACTGGACCAGTTTAATGTGGGACAGCGATAAATCTCCTCTGGCGACTACCACCGAAGGCAGCAGGTCTCCGGATATATCTTATGCCGGCGACTCTCTCTCGGAAATGGGCGGTTATGCTTGTTATTGGCGCGTTAAATTTTGGGATGAAGAAGATACCGAGGGCGCTTGGAGCACGAGCACGGCTTCGTTTATTATGGCCGGCTCAAACAACATCCAAAATTTTAATTATACTTATGACGATATAGGCAATATTGCCAAAATTGAAGACTACTCCAATAATAACGGGGCTAAAATTATTGAATTTAATTATGATGATTTATACAGATTAACTAGAGCTTCCAGTACCATGGCCTCTTCCACCAATTTTCTGGAAACCTACTCATATAACGCCATCGGTAATATTACAAATAAATTAGATGTGGGGAATTACCTCTATCAAGGCAATTCCGGCACCAGCCAAGCCAATCCTCATGCCGCCACCTCGATTGACGGCGCGACAAACGCCTATGACCATAATGGCAATTTAACCAGCGACGGAATCTGGGATTATACCTGGGATTACCGCAATAGGCTCATAGAGGCTACTAACGGCACTTCTACCCTGCGATATGGTTATGACCACGAGGATAATCGAATTTGGGCCTTTGACGGGGTGGCGACGACTACTTATATAAATAAGTATTATAATATTTCAAGCACGGGGACTAGTACTATAAATATCTTCGCTAATAATCAATTAGTCGCTACCATAGAGGGTAATGGAATTGCGACCAGCACATATTATATCCATACCGATCACCTTGGCGGGTCAAATGTAATTACTGATGAAAACGGCGACGTTGTACAGCTATTGGATTATTATCCGTATGGCGGAATACGGCTCGATGAAAAGAACGGTTTATTTGATGAAAAGAAAAAGTTTACCGGTCATGAATATGACGCAGAAACTGGACTCAATTATATGAATGCGAGATATCAAGATGGAAACATCGGACAATTTTTATCTATTGATCCGATGTTTTTTGATGTTGGAAAAGATAAAGCGATATTTAAACAGCAATATGATAAAGATATGGCCGCATTATTATCTAATCCGCAAGAATTAAATAGTTATAGTTATGTAGTAAATAATCCGATAAACAAAAAAGACTTAACAGGAAAAGCTTTTGTCGTAGATGATGCTATCGGTTTTTTGGGAGGAGGATTAGTTGGGGCAGTTGTTCAGGGTGTTAGCTCTATTATAAATGGGCAGACTCCCCAATTAGCTGAACTTTCAGGTTCGTTTGTAACTGGAGGAATTATAGGATGGGGAGCTATTAATTCTCCTGAAACACTTGGCGCATCAAATGCAATTTCTGCCGCTATTATAACAGGGCTTTTGGGAGGATTTTATGGAGATTTAACAAAACAAGGAATTAATATAGCAACAGGAAAACAGGAAGGTGGTATTAATAGTAACGAGCTTAGCTCCAATACTCTTATTACTGCGGGTGCAGGTGGTTTAACGCAAGGTGTATTACCGAATGCAAAAGTTCCAGGGCTATCTTCTGGCCGCGGAAATATGAACGCAATAGGTGAATCAATGAGAACAAAGACAGTAAATGGTACAATAAAAAGTATGTCAATAAATTCTGCTACAAAATCCGCTGTAGGATCTCAAGCAGCCAATCTCTATCGTACAATCGTAAATGGGGCCGTAGATATAGCTCGTTCAATTTATAATAAAATTAAAGAAAAATAATATGAATGATTTAACAAAAAATAAAAGAATAGGATTGATAATTTTATGTTTTACGGTAATTGTTTTTTTTCTCTCAATTTTATTTTTTAATCAATCTGGTACATATATACAGTATAAAAACTTAAATTATATGGTTAAAATGCTAATACCGTATGGATTAGCGATTTTAGGTTTATATTTTGGTTTGTTTTTTGCTAGTGGTAAAAAAGTAGCTAATCAAGTTGGGATAGGGTTATTAACATTATTGATTATTGCATACATTTTAGGAATTTTAATTCATAAGAATTAAAAATATAAAATAAATCATTAAGCAAATGATTTCCCTTTCCTATTGTATAGAATAAGACTAATAAAATGTTTATATTATTTTTTCCTCTCTCATATACAATTAGTTCCTCTAATGAATAGACGATTTTCTCTGTAAAAATATACGCAGAGTGGTCACGTCGGTGGAGTTTAGCCTCGGGCGGGCATACTCGCTTTGTTTCTCACATTGAGGCAGAACCGCCGGGAATCGCACTCCGATATTTCGCGGCACGGGTTCCTTTCCCTCTAGTATAGGAGAGATGATAAAAATTTGTAATATTTTATACTAGCAGAAAAAGTAAATATTACATAAAAAAAGACAGCGTTTCCGCTGTCTTTTTTATAACTTTAAGATTATTTTTGCGCTACTACGTTGACGGTTTTCGCCATTACCAGGCGATTATCGTATCTCTTGATTTTTTTGGTGGAAAATTTTACCAAACCGGCGATGCCGGCGAATAAAGTATCATCTTTGCCGATTCGGACGTTTTTGCCCGGCCGATATTTTGTCCCGCGCTGGCGGATAATAATTGATCCGGCTTTGGCGTATTCTCCGTCCTGAAGTTTTACGCCTAAGCGCTGACTTTGCGAATCGCGGCCTAAGGTTGTAGAACCGCCGGCTTTTTTATGTGCCATATTATAAAAAATTAAAAATAAAATATCAAAAATAAAAATATTTTTGACTATTTAAATATAACAAAAGTTCATTTTAATGTCAAGTTTGCAGGCCGGCCGGCAGGGCTTGACAGCTAATTATAGTATGTTAGTATATTAATACCAACTAATTTAGTAGGAATTCACCCCGTTAAATAATTTTGTCTTCGGCAAAATTAGCGCGGGGCGCTATTTAACGGGGTAATTATGATTTTTTCCACTCGTTCAACTTACGGCCTAAGGGCGATGATAAATTTAGCCAAGCGCCAAAAGCTGGGCAGCGTTTCTTTGGCCATAATCGCCGAAGAGGAGGATATTTCTTTAAAATATCTGGAAAGATTATTCGCCAGACTGAAAAAGGCCGGTTTGGTGAAATCTGAAATCGGAGCCGGCGGCGGCTATAAATTGGCCAGACCGGTTAAGCAAATTAATATTTATGATATAATTATAGCCTTAGAGGGTAAATTAAGCGCCTTCCATTGCACCGGCAACAAAGAAAAAATTTTTTGCAGTAATCAATGCAAATGCGAGGTAACTTTGGTTTTAACCAAAGTCGAGCAGGCGATTAACTCAACCCTGAAAGATATTAAGCTCGGACAATTATTATGAGGATAATATTTATAATTTCAGTTTTATTTTTATTGGCGTTGCCGGCCTCGGCTCTGGCCGGCCCGGACAGCGATAAAGACGGCGTTCCAGACGAGGATGAAATTAAAATATATCATACTGATCCGTTTAGGGCTGATACCGACGGCGACGGCCGTAGCGATTGGATAGAATTAAATAATGGTTATTCTCCGCATAATCCAGAAAAAGTAAAATTAGAAAATAATGATGCTGACGGCGATGGGTTATCGGATAAAATGGAGTTAAATTTTCATGCTGATTTAAGTAATCCCGATACTGACGGCGATGGGTTTAAGGATGGTGAAGAGGTTAATGCTGAATACGATCCGACAAAGCCAGGGGAAGTAAAATTAACTAAAAAAATAGAAATAAACACGGGCCAAGAGCAAAAATTGTATTATTTTTTAAATGACGTCAGAATGGGAGAGTTTAAAATTTCTTCAGGCAGATCAAGTATGCGCACTCCTCTGGGAAATTTTAAAATAGACGGCAAAGCGCCGCGCGCCTGGTCAAAATACGGCCTGTGGATGCCTTACTGGATGAGCTTAAAAAACGGTTATTTCGGAATTCATGAATTGCCCGAGTGGCCGAACGGGGTTAAAGAAGGGGAAAATCATTTAGGCGCGCCGGTTTCGCATGGCTGCGTCAGGCTAGGAGTAGGGCCGGCGGAATTTTTATATAATTGGGCGCCGATCGGCACGCCAGTAAAGATATATTAAAATTTAAATTTTTAACTAATTTTTATGCAATATTCTAAAAAAGTCATTGAGCATTTTAAAAATCCCCATAACCAGGGCAGGATTAGCGGCGCCGACGCTATCGGCCAGGTAGGCAATCCGTCTTGCGGCGATGTCATGAAAATTTATTTGAAAATCGGAAAACCCGCCTCCGCTAAAGCTACGGCGAGGCAAGTAAAAAAAGGCGAAAAAATAATCAAAGACATTAAATTTGAGACCCTGGGCTGCGCGGCCGCGATTTCGGTTTCTTCGGCCTTAACCGATATGGTTAAAGGCAAAACGCTTAAAAAGGCTTTAGAGATAACCAAAGATCAGATAGTTAAGAATCTTGGCGGTTTGCCGCCGGTTAAAGTGCATTGCTCAATGCTCGGCGTTGAGGCGTTGCACCAGGCAATAGAGAAATATAACAAATCGCATAACTCATAACGTAAAAATATGTCTAAAAAAATAATCAAGAAAATTAAAGAAAGTAGCACGGAAGATGAAATTAAAAAAGTTTTAGAAACAATCCGGCCGTCTTTGCAGATGGACGGCGGCGATGTGCATTTCGTTGATTTTGACGTTAAATCAGGCGTTTTAAAAGTGGAATTAATGGGCCATTGCGCTCATTGTCCCATGTCCTCCATAACCTTAAAGCAGGGGATTGAGGCGGAAATCACGAAGGCGGTGAAAGAGGTAAAAGAGGTTAAAGCCGTTCAAATGTAAAATTAAATTTAATTAATTTTTATGATTTTATGAATAAAAGAGCAAAACCGATCTATCTCGATCATAGCGCCACAACGCCGGTGGATAAAGCGGTCTTAAAAGCCATGCTGCCGTATTTCAGCCAAACTTACGGCAACCCTTCTTCGCTCCATAGCTTCGGCCAGGCGGCTTTAGCCGCGGTTGATAAGGCCAGGGAACAAACGGCCGAAGTTTTAAATTGCGCGCCGAGAGAAATAATTTTCACTTCCGGCGCGACCGAGGCGGACAATCTGGCTATTTTCGGCGTGGTCGGCGCTTTAAGCCGAAATAATCAAGGCAAAAAATTGCATGTTATCACCTCGGCCATAGAGCACCCGGCGGTTTTAGAGCCTTTCCATCAGCTTGAAGCCAAGGGCATTGAAGTTACTTATCTGCCGGTCGGGAAAAACGGCGTAATAAATTTGGAAATTTTTAAAAAAGCGGTGAAAGACAATACGGTTTTTGTTTCCATAATGTACGTTAATTCCGAAGTCGGCGCTATCCAGCCGATTAGGCAAATAGGAGAGATTATTAAAAAAATAAATAGCGCCAGAATAAAAGATAATAATAAGAATAAAATATATTTTCACACCGACGCGGTGCAGGCCTTAAATTTTTTAAATTGCGGTTTGAAATATTTGCGCGTTGATTTATTATCCCTGTCCGGCCATAAAATTTACGGCCCTAAAGGCATAGGCGCGCTTTTAGTTAAAGCCGGAACGCCGATTAACGGCCGGCAACTGGGCGGGCACCATGAAAAAAATCTAAGAAGCGGCACGCTTAACGTGCCCGGCATAGTCGGCCTGGGCGAAGCGGTTAAAATCTGCGCCGAAAACCGCGAGAAAAATAACAAGAAAATTCTGAAATTAAGAAATAAATTTATCGCCGGAGTTAAGCGCCTGATCCCCGGAGTCATTATTAATACTGATATAAAAAATTCTACTCCGTCCCACGCCAATATTTCATTTGCCCAAGCCGAGGGCGAAGCGATTTTAATCGCTTTGGATTTAGAAGGCTTGGCCGTTTCTACCGGCTCGGCCTGCGCTTCGGCCAGCCTAAAAGCTTCGCCCGTGCTTAAAGCCATGGGCGTAAAAGATGAAATCGCCCATAGCACTATTAGATTTACTTTTGGGAAAAATAATACCGAGGCGGAAATAGCGGCGGCTTTGAAAATTCTGCCCCCGCTCATCGAGAAATTAAGGCGCATGGCGCCGGAATTATAATAAAAAATAGGCGCCGCGGATTGCCGAAGCGCCTGTTTTTTTATAGGAAGTTATCTAGCGGAAAGGGCTGACAATATTTTTTAATTCTTTGGGCGCGGTTTTTTCCGCTAATTTATTTATTATAATATTAAATTTGTCTATATTAACCGTATCTATGGCCACTTTCTCTTTAAGGATTAAAATTTCTTTAGTTTGCGTTATGGTTTGATAAAAATTTTTATATAAAAATAATGATATAAAAGTTAAAATTATTAAAGTTATAATGATAACCGCCGTTGCCGTTAGGCTGGATAATTTTTTAGGAGTTAATTTAATCGGTTTTATTATTATCATATTATTTCCAGTAAGTGTCAGCGATGACGAATAGATTAATGTTATTGGGTTCATTCTCGGGAGCTGGAGTTTCTTGGCCGTTATTTTTAATATTTGGCGCTGTTTGTCTGCCGCCCGAAGATGACAACTCCAACGTTTTCATATTTATATAATAATTTAAAGATTCCAAATCTATTAAATATTTTAGTTGTTTGGTGAATTTGCCTGTTGTGGAAAGCTGGAGGTCAATTTTTTGGAAATCTTGGCTTTTCGTTGCTTGAGGCGGGCTTAAATTTATTTTCTGGCTTATTTGGTTATTCTCGGCTTTATCCTCTAGGCTGGTAATAAATTCCAGCTCGCGATTTTTATTGATAAAAATTTGATCTAATAATTCAAGCTTAGGCTCAATTTCATTTAAGTTTTTAGTTAATTGCTTTAAGCTTTGGCCTTTAATATATTTTTTTTCCAAATCTTCTCTTTGCGCTTCTATCGACTGGCCCATGGCTTTAATTTCTCTGACGGTAGGGATGACAATAAAATAAATCAAAGATAAAATTACTATTAGAAAGCCGGCCAGGCTGGCGGTGATTTTATTTTTTAGATTAAATTTTAAATATTTACTGCTGTCCATATGCGCTTAGTAAGTTTGCTAAATTTATTTTGGCGTTAATTTCAAAATTAATATTTTCTTTTTCTAAGATATTTTTGACGGGTAGGTCAATATTTTCAAAAATAGTTGTAGTTTCCATTTTTTGCTTAAAATTAAGCAAACTGTCGCGCAGGTCGGCTCGGCCGTTAATTTTTATTGTTTTTTCTTCAGAATTAATTTTAAGATAATATAAACTAACGTCTTCAGGCGTTATGTCGGCCACGGTTTTCAATAGATTTGACCAGGGGATAAAGCCGTTTTGTATGGTTGCCACAAAATCTATTTTGCTGTTTATGCCTTTTATTTTATCATTATAGCCCTGGTTGTTTCGGGTCACTAAAGTTGTTTGGTCAACAACGTCATTGAATTTCAACTGGAGTATGGTTTTAGCGGCTAAAAGGATAATGGCAATAACAATGGTAATAATAATCAAAGTCAGATTGATTTTTTTTATAAATAAGTAAAGATGCCGCAGCTTGATTTCTTTTTTTAATTCCTCTGAAATAAGGTTTAGAGTAAGCATAGTAATTTTGTAATTGCCTGGCTATAATTCATCTATGAAAATTCCTCTTAGAGCCAGCCCGAAGGCGGTAGTAAAAGTAGAGCTGGAGTTTTGTTTGGCCGATAAACTTTTTTGTTTATCGCCAGTATCAAATTTGGCCGACTTAAGGTCAAGGGTATGTTTTTCCGTAAAGATTTCATCTAATTTATTTTTTGCCTCGGATAAATTAATTAAGGCGTCGGCCAGCCTGACTTCAACGGGAAGCTCTTTACCGATAATTTTTTCCAGATTAGGTATATTGGCTCCGCCGCCGCACAGTAAGATTTTATTTAATGGCCCGCGCTGATGAAAATAATTTTCATAAAAGGAAATTGCTTCTTTTATTTTTTCAACTAAATTTTTTAAATTATCCGCTAGTATGTCTTTAATTACCCCGTTAGCTTTATTTTCGTCCAGGCCGCAAATAATTTTTGCTTTATCCGCTTGTTCCTTGGTTAGATTTAGAGAACGCGAAATTTTAGAAGTGATTTCTTCTCCGGTAATAGGCATGCTGACGGTAAAAAGTATGGCGTTGCCGGAATAAAAAATCATGCAGGTGTGATTGGCGCCGATATCAATCAGGCCATAATTCAGGCTAGCGTCTGTTTTAGCATTATTTCCAAAGGTTGTTATTTTTAAATTTGACGTTTCTTCTTTTAAAAGGCAGCGGCAGATGGCTAGGGGCTCGATTTCCAGCGCGATGGGCGATAGTTTAGCTTCATCAAGCAAGTCAGTATATTGGTTGACTATGTTTTTAGGCGCGGCGCCGATTAGCACAAAATATTTATCGGCCAGTTCCTCAATAATCTGCCAGTCAAAGTAGATTTCGTTAAGCGCCAGAGGAACATGTTTTTCAATTTCCGAGCCGATAATATCAGCCAGGGGATTAGGCGATTTTTCCACCTCAATTAATTTAATAAAAGTTTTTGATTCAGGCAGGCAGGCGACAACTTCTTCGGAGATAGTTTTACCGTAGAGCGGATCGGATATTATTTTTTTAATTGCTTTAATAAGCTCAAGCTTGTTTTTTATTTCGCCATTGACAATAATGCCTTGAGCCAGGTTTAATTTGCTTAAGGCTTGAATTTTTATTTTGCCCCGGCGGTTATTAAGCTGGACTAATTTTAATGATAAATCGGAAATATCTAAACCGATTGGGCGGGTTGAGTTGCTAGTCAATAGCATAATCAATTGTTTAATTCTAATATAAATTATAGCATAAATCAGCAAATTCTAATATTCTTCTTCCCAGTGCTCAACAGTAATAATCGGAGAAAATTCAGTTACGCCTAAAACTTCGCTTAAATATTGGTTATTAATGGTTATATTTATCGGCTGCCAGATGCTGGTCATGGTTAATTTGCGGCCGATTAAGCCGCCAATAATATTGAATTCCTGCGGCAGGCTTAAAGTTTTAAATTCGTCGCTGGCATAAACTACTCCGTTGACGTTTACTTCGCCCGTGCAAGGGTCAAAATTTATTTTTCTTTTAGCCAGCAAGCCGGAAGCTACTCCTGACGCATGGTTGACCGTAATGTCGCTTTGGCCGCACTGGAATAGGCAGCCCCATGAGAATTTGCCAATATTTATATCTCGGCTTGATACTAAGAGGCCATTGACCGTTATTTCGCGATCACATTTTAATTCAATGTCTCCGTCCACATAGGTGATCGGTCCGTTTAAGATTAAATTTGGGTTAGCCGCGATTAAATTATCAAATTGCGCTTTAGTGTAAACTACTGTAGCCCTGTTTTTTAGCGAATTCGGGCTGGTTGAATCAAAATCAACCGCCGGCATGGCGATGGACGCCGCTTCCGGAGGATATTCCTTGGAATGTATGGTTCCGCCGACGTTAACGGTTGAAAAATCGCTTTTATTATAATTATTCACGACATCCAAGTTATCATCTATATTTACCGTGCTGATTAATTTAACCAGCACATTTATATTTGAATGCAAGCCGCCTTCTAGAATATTTATTTGGCTGGCCGTAATATCGGTGTTGCCATCGGCGTAGCCGGCATTATTTTGCACGCCGGTCTGCCCCATGGCTCGGTAAACATAAGTTTTCACTATGCGCTGGCTGGTTTTGCCGCTGCCGATATTTATCGTTCCGGTAGAAGTAATTACGCCATGCGCCAAGCCGCTGTTGGCTATGCTTACAGTGTAAGAACCGTTATCGGAGCCAAAAGGGTTGGTTCGGGTAAAGCTGGCTGTCCAGCTGGGGTTGGTTTCAAAATTTTGCTTATAGGCGGAATTATTTTTTAATTGCCAGACCATTTCTTGAATGCCGGCTTCGGCCAAATAATAGGTTTTAGCCCCCCACGACTGGCTTTTGGCAATGCGGTTTTCAGTTAAGGTGAAGCTTAGAAGATATAAAGATAAAAATAAAATCAAAGACATTAAAAGAATGGTTAAAATAAGAGCCATGCCTCGGCTTTGTTTTACGGTAAAATATTTATTTATATTATTGGATATTCTGGCCCTCATATTTTATTGGTTTCTTGAAAAAATTGAAGTTTCTATGGTAAATATATTTTGATTTTTTGCCAAATTTAAAGAAATGTTAATTAAGCCGTTAGCCCCCCAAAATTCTAGCTCGGTAAAATATTCTCCAACCACCCGATCATCAATTATGGTTTCCAAAGGCGCCGCGCCGCCTTGGTCGACGCTGTTATAAGCAACGTAGACCGATGGTTCTTGAATAAAATAATAAGCCTTATTTTCACGCATTAAATCAGCGCCGCTAAGATAATATCTAAGGTAGGTTATTTGGTTTATATTATGGCCGTCTTGGAAGAAAATTTGATTAACCGGCGGATTGCCAGGATCGTCGTCGGTTGCCGGCAGAGCGGTAATAATATTAGCTGATTGCCTTAATTCGCGGGAGATTCTGTCAAAAGAAACTCGGGCGTTTTGCGTTAATTCGGCGATGTCGGAATTTTTATTGTAGGCGCGCTGAGTTACTAAAAAAATATCGCTTACCAGAATAATAATAATAGTAAACAAAGAAATGCTGACAATAATTTCCAAAAGAGTAAAGCCGGCGGTCGAGATTTTTTTTATTGGCTTATGCATTATTTAGTGAACTTAAATGTTGTTAAAGCTTTATTAACTTGAGCGGTAAATTCCGACGACTCCTCGCTGTATTGGATAATATAATTTAAATTTGATTTTTTTAATAAAATATTAATACTTTTGGTTTTAGCCATAAGGTTATTTAAGATGATTTTTTCACCATTGATTCCGGCCAAAGTAATCGGTTCCTCGGTTATTGATATTATTCCCGGATACTTTTTAGCTTCTGCTTTAGCTTGTTCAAGCTCATTGCTTCCGCCTTGCGACACTTCAATGGTTATGGCGCCCTGGCCGTTTTTCGGCGGCACTGTGCCGAGAGAAACGTTATTTTCCGCCCGGACTCTTATGGGCCAGTTTTCGGGAAAACTGATTTGATAAAAATAAGTATTATTTTCATAATAGCCTTTTTTCGCCGCCGGCGCGGTTTCTCCCGCTTCGGGAGTTTGAATTTTCGGCGGCGCGGTTTTCGCGGGAATCGCTGGAGTTTTAATGGGCGAACCGGTTGATGTCGCTGATTCCGCATCCGTTAAAGCTACATGTTTGGGCGGGTAATCAGGATTATTTAAAATTTGTTTAATTTTATTATCCAAATATCGCGTGTAGCTTAAATAGGCCAGAGATATCAAGCCGATGATGATTATTATATTTATAACCGATAAGCCCCGTTTCATATTATACATAATTTTATTTTTACCACTGGCTTATTAAGGTGACCGTTGAATAACTTTTTTCAGTTTTTGATAAGGCGTTGGTATAATAAATTGTTACGGAAATTCTTTTCAAGCCGGCGTCCGAAAGGCTTTTTTGCAAATTGCTGTCAACATAATCAACTATAGTTTGTCTTTGGAAATAGTATAAATAATCAGTTTGGCTATCGGAGAGGCGATGTTTGGCTTCAATCGTGCCGACGGCGATGCCGCTATAGCCTAGCGAATTCAGCTCCTCAAGTTTTTCTTGAGCTAAATATGAGGCTTTTGTGGAATTTTCCGAGGTTTTATTAATAGTTAGAGCCATGGGAAATGATTGCATTAGAGCAATAAAGGTGACGACTAAAATAGATAATGACACCATTATTTCTAAAAGGCTCATGCCGGCTTGGTTAATGAATATTTTTTTCAGTTTAAAATTTTTCCGGCTGGATATTTTAATAAAATTAAAGTTTTCCATGTGTATTTTTTATTATTATATTTATATCCGGGCAGAAAAAATAAGCGGAAAATTTACCAGGGTGAATATCTTTATTGCCCAAGCTGGATATAGCCTGACGGTTTTATATTAATGGTGGCATCGACGCCATTGGTATTGGTTAAGACTATCTGCCCGGACTGGCTGACGCCGCCGTAAAAATTAAAAACAACTTGGTTGTTGGTTAAATCAGTGATTTGTTTAAAACTCACTTCAGGATCAAGAATGACGGTTTTAACCGTGGTGGTAGCAGAGTCTATTTTTAATATTTCATACTTATCATTCATTATATTAAAAGCCACAAGGTGGATTTTTTGCTCGGTTACGGTTAACTGCTGGGCGTATCTTAAGTCTGTGGTTAAATCGCGGGCGGTGGCGCTAAGTTTTAAATTAGGCTGGTATTTCCTTAAATAAGGCATGGCTATGGTTGATAGCAGGGCGATAATGCCAATAACAACCAATAAATCCATGAGCATCGTGCCTTTATTGTCTCGGCGTAGTTGCATAATATATTTTGGCTTAGCCATTTAGATGGCTGACGTTAAAGAGTACATGGGCATAATTACGGCTATGGCCATGCCGCCGACGACGATGCCGAGGGTTAATATTAAAATCGGCTCAATTATCGCCGGCAGATTGTCCATGGTTTGGTCGATTTCGCCTTCGTAGAATTCGGCCAATTCTTCAAGAATATAATCAAGCTCGCCGGTTTCTTCGCCCACGGCGATCATTTGCACGACTACGGGCGGAAATAATTTTTGATAATTGCCGATAACTTCATTGATGGTGCCGCCTTTTTTGATTTTGTCGCTCATATCATTTAAGGCGTCGCGGTAATAGACATTGCCTAAAACATTGGCCGTAATCTGGAAGCTTTTAATGATCATAATGTCGGTTCTTAAAAGCGAGCTGATAGTCCGGGCGAAACGGGCCAGGTTTACCTTTTTAATGATCGGAGAGATAATCGGCAATTTTAAAAGTAGGCCGTGGAAAAAATATTTGCCTTTTTTTGTTTTTATCGACTGGACTAAAATTAATATGAAAACAACCAGGCCGATAAAGTAAAGCGGGCCGTTGGCGACTAAGCTGTCGGATAATTTAATCAATAATTTCGTGGCTAACGGCAGTTCGGCGTTAAAATCTTTAAACATGGCGGTGATTTTGGGGATTACGAAAATCATCATAAAAACGCCGATGCCGCACATGGCGAATAAAATCACCGCCGGATAAGTAAGCGCTCCTTTAACCTTGGAAACCAGCTCGTGATTTTTTTTAAATTGGATATATAATCTTTTTAAAACCTCTTCCAGCTTTCCGGAAATTTCTCCGGATTCAATCATGCTGATGAACAGCTGGCCGAAGACTTTTTCGTGCGGCCTTAAGCTCTCGGTAAAGCTTACGCCCTTTTCCACGTTTTTTGAAACGTCGCTTATTATTCTGGCGAATCTTTTATTGCTGGTTTGCTTGGTTAAAGTTTTTAGCGCCACCGACAAAGAAATTCCGGCTTTAAGCATTATGCCTAAGTGCTGGACAAAAAATAATTTTTCAGAGATTGGTATGGAAGAAAATTTTTCTAAAAAATGATTAATTGCTCCCATGATATTTTTTTTCTGGCCGATCGGCTTTTCCTCCCGGCTGGTCGGCGGCGCGGTTTCGGCGGTTTTTTCCGGCTGATCGGCCGGTTCGTTTTGCTCGGGTAAAATTACGGTCATAAATTATAATCGAATAAAAATTTTATGGCCGTAGAGCCCTGCCTACCGGCAGGCAGGTTTGCTCGCTATAAAATTTTATTCGATACATTATATTTTTTGAAAATATTATTTATCCCCGGAGGGGGAAAACCTTTTTCTAAAAAAGGTTTTAAAGTCTTTATTCTTTAGTTACTCTCATAATTTCTTCAATCGTGGTAATGCCGTTTTTGGCTTTAATAAATCCGTCCTCAATGATAGTAAGCATATTTTGCTTTTCCGCTTGTTTTTTAAGCTCGGACGGCGAAGCTTTTCTTAAAATCAATTCCGACATTTCCTTGGTGACTTCTAAAACTTCGTAGATGCCAAGCCGGCCCTTATAGCCGGAGTTGGAGCATTGTTTGCAGCCTTTGCCCCGATAAAACAGCAAAGCTTCTATGCCTTGCTTGGCGTTAACAATAATTTTCTTTTCTTCAAGCGTCCGCATGATATTTTCCAGATCAAGCTGCTGCTTTAATTCAATTACGGTTTGCTTATCTAATTTAAAGCTTTGGATGCAATTGGGACAGATTTTTCTGACTAATCTTTGGGCGATTATGATGTTAGTGGTTGAAGCCACTAAAAAGGCCGGTATGCCCATGTCGGAGAGGCGGGGCAGGGTGGTTACGGCGTCGTTAGTATGCAAAGTTGACAGCACTAAATGGCCGGTCATGGCGGCATGGATGGCGATTTCGGCGGTTTCCTGGTCGCGGATTTCTCCGACCATAATAATATTCGGGTCTTGCCTTAAAAAAGCTCTTAAACCGGCGGCGAAAGTATAGCCGATTTTCGGGTTGACTTGGGATTGGTTGACGCGCGGCATGCGGTATTCAATCGGATCTTCAATAGTCATAATATTGACTTCCGGCGTGTTTAAAATATTCATGACCGTGTAAAGCGTTGTGGTTTTTCCCGAACCGGTAGGCCCGGTTACTAAAATCATGCCATGCGGCTTGGCAATATTCCTTTTGACAGATTCTAAAGCTGAAGGCTGAAGCCCTAATTGCTCTAAAGTTAAAACTTGGGCTTTTTCGCTTAAGAGGCGCATGACGATTTTTTCTCCGTCAAAAGTCGGAATAATAGAAACTCTGAAAGAAACTTTATATTCTTTGGCGCTTATTTTAAAGCGACCGTCTTGCGGCAAGCGATGTTCGTCAACTTTTAAGTTAGCCAATATTTTTATGCGGGCGATAATTCCCGGCTGGACGTTTTTCGGCAAGGTCATGACCGTTCTTAAAATGCCATCAACGCGGTAGCGCGCTATGATATCTTTTTCTTCCGGCTCAATATGAATATCCGACGCGCCTTCGAAAATCGCGTATTCCAAGAGCGTATCAACGATTCTGACAATCGGCAGATTTTCCGCTAATTTTTTAAGATTTTCATCGCTGTCGTTTATTTTGGTATCGGCCAATTCTTTGAATTCGGCCTTTAAGCTTTTATGGTATTGCTTTACGGTTTCCTTAAGGCTTTCCGGGGTGGTTAAATAAATAACCGGCTTTAAATTGGTTTTTTTTCTGATAAATTCAAAAATTTCAATATTTTCCGGGTCTAAAGTGGCAATTTTTATTTCTTTATCATCAGAGGCGAAAGCGATTATTTGATGAGTCGCAGCGATAGGCTCCGGGATGCTGAATAAAACATCTTTTCTGATAATCTGGTCTTTTAAATTGATAAAAGGCACTTTAAAGTAGTTGGCCGCGTCTTCATATAAAGAGCTGGCGGTTGTTATCTTTTTTTCAATTAAATAATTTTCCAGAGTTTTGCCGTATTTTTCCGCTTCCGCGGAAAATTTTTCAAATTCTTCCGGCGGCATGATATCGGATTTTTCCAGTATTTTTTTTAGTTGTTGGTTTGACAGCATGTAATTATTTAAAAAGGTTAAGTAGCGCAATCAAAGAAGATTTAGTCTAATCATATTATAACATAAAATTATAAATTAAGTAAACAATAGTCCGGGATAAGGGATTTATTTTTAAGCAAAAGTATGTTAAGTTAAATATATGGCGATTGACGGCCAGAAAATACTGAATTATATATATTTTAGCCGCGAAAAATTGGCCCAAGCAGTTTTTGGCCTGGTTAGTTTTATGTTTGTCAAAATATATCTGCTGTTTCTGCTGGCTTTAAATATTATTAACTGGCTGCTGGCTTTTTATGTTAATAATAATGTAAGCCAAAATTTAGTGGTTTTACATTATAATGTGAATTTGGGCGTAAATTTAATCGGCGACGCTAAAGATATTTATATTATTCCGACTTTAGGGCTGGCTTTTATCATTATTAATTTTATATTGCTTTTAAATATTTTTAGAAAAAATAATTTTTTAATTCATTTATTGCTGGGGTTTTCTCTGCTGATTAACTTATTTTTAATCGCCGGCACTTTGGCTATTTATTCAGTTAATTTCAGATAAAACAATAAAAATTATGTTTGACTTTTATATTATCAAAGTTTTGCTTTTAACCGCCTTGGCTTTTGTGGTTGCTATTTTTTGGACGCCTTTACTGACTCATTATTTGTATAAATATAATCTGGGCAAGAAAATTAGAGCCAACGGCTCGACGCCGATTTATTCTAAAATGCATGCCCATAAAGACGGCACGCCGACCATGGGCGGCATTTTAATTTGGCTGACGGTTTTAATTCTGGCGCTGATGTTTTATTATCTGCCGAAAATTTTTTCCGCGGATATTTTCAGCTATCTTAATTTTCTGTCCCGCAAGGAGACGCTCTTGCCTTTAGGCGCTTTGGTAGCGACGGCCTTAATCGGCTTGGTTGATGATTGGCTGGACGTTAGGGGTAAAGGCATTCTGGGCGGCGGCGGTTTGAAAGTAAGGCATCGCTTATTGATTTACACCATTATCGCTTGCTTTGGCGCTTTATGGTTTTATTTTAAATTGGGCTGGGACGTTTTTCATGTGCCGTTTCTCGGCGATTATCAAATGGGCTGGCCGTATATGCTGATTTTTATTTTTGTTTTAGTGGCTACGGCTTTTTCGGTTAATGAAACCGACGGCCTTGATGGTTTGGCCGGCGGCGTTTTGCTTTTTTGTTTCGCCGCTTTCGGCGTGATTGCTTTTTCTACCGGTAAATATGATTTAGCCGCTTTTTGCGGCGTGATCGTCGGCGCTTTATTGGCTTTTTTATGGTTTAACATCAACCCGGCCAGATTTTATATGGGCGATACCGGCGCCATGAGTTTAGGCATTACTTTAGGCGTCATCGCCATGCTGACTAATTCGGCCTTGATTTTGCCGGTTATCGGCTTGGTTTTCGTTATAGAATCTTTTTCCGTCATCATCCAGCAATTATCCAAGAAAATCAGAGGAAAAAAAATCTTTATTTCTTCGCCGATTCATCATCATCTGGAAGCCATCGGCTGGAGCGAGCCTAAAATCGTTATGCGCTTCTGGGTGATCGCCGGCGTCAGCGCGGCCATGGGGCTGGTGGTATTTTTATTGGACAAGACAATGTAAAAATATACAACATGATGGTTGAGCTAAATTTATAAAATTTAGCTCAACCAATTATTATGAATTCATTAATAAGCCTATTAAATAAATTAATTAATTACAAAGGCGAGCATGAATCAGACAGGCCGCTTGTTTTTATAGTCGGCGCCATAGTTATTTTCGGCCTGATTATGCTTTCCAGCGCTTCATCGGTTATGGCTTACAGCGCCCATCAGGACAGCTATTATTTTTTTAAGCATCAGCTCTTCGGCCTGGTTTTGGGCTTGGCGGCCGCTTGGTTTTTTTCGCGCGTTGATTATCAGCTTTGGCGCAAATACGCTTTATGGATGTTAATCGCTTCTATCGGCCTTTTGCTTTTGGTTTTTATTCCCGGCCTGGCCGGCACCTGGGGTACGTCTCGGAGCTGGATTAATGTTTTCGGTTTTTCCTTGCAGCCCGCTGAATTCGTTAAAATAACTTTTCTTTTATATTTGGCGGCCTGGCTGGAGGGCCGGAAAAAACAGTTGGCCGAGGTGTCGCGCGGCATCGGGCCGTTTGTGGTTATTTTGGGGGTTATCGCAATGCTCATGATATTACAGCCGGATATGGGCACTTTAACTATTATCGCTTTAGCCTCGCTGGCGGTTTATTTTATCGGCGGCGGCAGTATCAAACATTTGATAGTTTTAATTTTGCTGGGGCTCTTAGCTTTAATTATCATGGTAAACGTTTATCCTTATCAGGCCAATCGGTTTAAGTGCCTTTTAGATCCGTCTTTTTCCAAAGAGGAAATTTGTTATCAGGTCAATCAATCTTTAATCGCCGTTGGTTCCGGTGGTTTTTGGGGGCGGGGATTAGGCGCTTCCAGACAGAAATTTTTTTATTTGCCGCAGGCGCAAAACGACGCTATTTTTCCGATTATCAGCGAAGAAATCGGTTTTGTTTTTTCCGTAGGCTTGATTTTATTATATTTGGCTTTATTTTTTAGGGGTGTGGTTATCGCTAAAAAAGCGCCGGATGATTTCGGTAAGATTTTAGCCATCGGCATAGTCAGCTGGATTGTTATGCAGGCCTTGATAAATATTGGCGGCATGGTTAATATTATGCCCATGACCGGTGTGCCTTTGCCTATGGTAAGCTACGGCGGTTCGGCCATGCTTGTGGCCCTGGCTTCGGTCGGCATATTGATTAATATCAGCAAGCAGACGAGGTAGGTGTTTGTCAAAGGGTTGATGCTCAGTTTGAGAAAAATTATTTTTTCAGCTTAGACGAAATTTGGGCTTCCTGCGGTCGCTACAATTTCGTATGCGCGATAAAAATAATTTTTCTCAAACTGAGCGAGGCAATCTCGTTATTTGTCATTCCCGCGTAGGCGGGAATCCAGGGGTTAGACGCAATAATGCTGATTTATTAATTTTATATGACAAAATATATTTTGCATGGCGGGGCCGCTAAGAAAGATACCATAGCTAATAAAAATTTTTTCTTTGAAATAGCTAATAATTTGCCGGATTCTAATAATATTCTTATCGTTTGTTATGCCAAAGAAAAAGACAGTTGGCAGGAAGAGTTAGGAAAAGACAGACATAGGTTTTTCTCCGCCGCGCCGCAAAAGGCTTTTGATTTAATTTTAGCCGATGAAAATGCGAGCGTTTTTATTGAACAAATAAAACAGGCTGACGCAATTTATATGTGCGGCGGTAACACAAGTATTTTAAAAAAATATTTAGAGAAAATATCAAATTTAGAAAATTTATGGAAAGATAAAATTGTAGCCGGTTCATCGGCCGGCGCGTTGGTTTTGGCAAAATATTATTATGAAAACGACGATGACGCTTATGATAAAGGTCTAGGCATTCTGCCGCTAAAAATTATTTGCCATTACACGGAAGAACTAGCGGATAAACTTGAGCGATTAAAAAGGTATGGCGGAAAATTTGAAGTGCGGGTTATTCCCGAAGAAAAGTTTTTGATTATTGAGAGATAAATACTCGGTTTATATTTTATGAATAATATAAATAAAAAAATTTATAAAATTTTATTAACCGGCGGTGGGACCGGCGGGTCGGTGGCGCCGCTTTTGGCCGTGGTGGAGGAGTTGAAAAATCAAGACGTCGGACGTCTTGAAAGACGTCCGACGTCTGGGGATTTTGAATTTTTCTGGCTGGGTACGAAATTCGGTCCGGAACGTGAGATGGTGGAAAAGGCTGGTATTAAGTTTAAGGCGATAAGCGGCGGAAAATGGCGCAGATATTTTTCTTTGAAAAATTTAGTTGATATTATTAAAATTAAACTGGGTTTTTTTCAGGCGTTATTCATCATGCTGAAATCACGGCCGGATTTGGTAATGAGCGCCGGCAGTTTTATTAGTGTGCCCGTGATCTGGGCGGCTTGGCTCCTCGGCGTGCCGGTTTTAATCCATCAGCAAGACATAATTCCCGGCTTGGCCAATAAGCTGATGGCGCCGTTTGCTAAAGCTATAACCGTAACTTTTGAAAAATCTTTAGCCGATTACGGGAAAAAAGCGGTGTGGATCGGCAATCCGACTAGAAAAAATTTTCAATTTTCCCTGCACAAGGCAGGACAAGCAATTTTCAATTTTCAATTAAATGCTAATTTGCCTGTTGTATTAATTGTGGGTGGCGGAACTGGAGCGGAAGCAATTAATAATCTAGCGTTCGAAAGCCTAGATGAATTTACGAAGTTTTGCCAGATTATTCACATAACAGGCAAAGACAAGGGGGTATTGAATGATAATATTGCGAATTACAAAAAATACGAATTTCTTGACGCCGAAAAAATGGCGGGCGTACTGAATGCGGCGGATTTGGTGGTGACGCGCGCCGGGCTGGGGTTTTTATCCGAGTTGTCTTATTTAGGCAAGCCGTCTATAATTATTCCCATGCCGGATTCGCATCAGGAAGCCAACGCCGAGTTTTTTAAAAGTAAAAAAGCCGCGATTGTGGTTGATCAGAAATATTTAACCGCCGAAAGCTTTACCCACATGATAAAAGATCTGCTGTCTGATGAAAAATTGCGCGGCCGGCTGGCGGTAAACATGAAAAACGCCATGAAACAAGGGGCGAGCGAGGAAATGGTAAAAATTATTAAAAGTTTGTTTAAATAAAAATTAATTGTCATTGCGAGGAGTCTCGTACTCGAGACGACGCGGCAATCTTTGGTTAAGTTCCGAGTACGTGAGATTGCCTGCCTACCGGTAGGCAGGCTTCGCTCCCTCCGGTCGCTCGCAATGACAAACTGTAGTAGTTTATGAAAAATTGCGATTTAATTATCAAAGGAAAATATATTCTGCCCATGGATGATAAATTATCCGTCATAAAAGACGGTTTTGTTGCCGTGTCAAAAAATAAAATATCGGCCGTGGGCGCGGTTGCGGAAATGAAAGATTTTAAGACCAAAGAAATAATTGACGCCGGCAATTCCATTATCATGCCCGGCTTGATAAATACCCATACGCACGCGGCCATGACTTATTTTCGCGGGCTGGCCGACGATTTGCCTTTGGATATTTGGTTGAATAAGCATATTTGGCCGGCCGAGGCTAAATATGTTAACGCTGAATTCGTCAAACAGGCCGGCGAGCTGGCTTGCTTGGAAATGCTGAAAGCCGGCGTGACAAGCTATAATGATATGTATTTTTTCGGCCAAGCCATGGCCGAGCCGGCCGAGAAGTCTAACCTAAGAGCTTTAATCGGTATTACAGGAATAGATTTTAAAGATCCTGATAGCGCCCTGGAAGAAGCGGTCAAGCTATCAAAGCAATATAAAAATAACGAATTTATAAAAATTGTTTTGGCGCCGCACGCCATTTATACTTGCTCAAAAGATAATTTATTAAAAATTAAAGCCGCGGCCGAAGCGGAAAATCTGCGCGTTCATATTCATGTCAGCGAAACTAAAAAAGAAGTTGACGATTGCCTGAAAAATAACGGTAAATCGCCGGTTGAATATTTAGACGAGCTGGGCCTGCTGTCGGAAAAATTAATCGCCGCGCACAGCGTTTGGCTTTCGGGCAGTGATTTGGAAATTTATAAAAACCGGGGAGTAAAAGTCGCGCATTGCCCGATCAGCAATATGAAATTAGCCTCGGGCGCGGCTCCGCTTAAGCGGATGCTGGAAATGGGAATAACCGTCGGTCTGGGCACGGACGGCGCGGCCAGCAACAACACTTTAGATTTATTTTCCGATATGCGCGCTTGCGCCTTACTGCATAAAGTAAATAATTACGACCCGACGGCGGTCAGCGCTAAAGAAGTGATTAAAATGGCGACTATTGATGGAGCTAAAGTATTAGGCAGGGAAAAAGAAATCGGTTCGCTGGAAATCGGAAAAAAAGCCGATATAATCACGATAAATTTAAATAAGCCGCATCTAACGCCGATTTATGATCCATATTCGCATTTGGTTTATTGCGTTAATGGCGAGGATGTGGAGAATGTGGTTGTAAATGGAAAAGTTATTATGGAAAATAGGGAAGTTAAGACGTTGGATGAAGAAAAAATATTAAAGCAGGCGGGGGAGTTTAAAATATAAGAGTATGGATTTTTCTAAAATCAAAAAAATTTATATGATCGGGGTTAAGGGCGTGGGCATGACTATGCTCGGGCAGTTTTTGGCCGCTTCGGCGCGCCATAGCCTTGGCGAAGGCGGTCGCATAAAAATCAGCGGTTCGGACGGGCCGGAAAAATATATGACTGACGCGGTTTTAGCCAAAGCCGGCATAAAAGTCATTGAGCATTTTGACGCCTTGAATATTCCTCGCGCTGCCGACCTGATAATTTATTCAACCGCCTATAACGCGGAAACCAACGTTGAGGTGGCCGCCGCCTTCGCTAAAGCTTCGGCGGCCAAGGCGGCAGTGAAGGTGTTAACTTATGCTCAAGCCTTGGGTGAAATATTCAACCAGAAATACGGCATCGCCGTGGTGGGTTCGCACGGTAAAACCACGACCACGGCCTGGCTGGGCTATGTTATGAAAATGGCCGAGCTTCTACCAAACGTCATGGTGGGCGCGCGAGTGCCGCAGTTTGACGGCTGTTCTTTAATCGGCGGCTCTGATTATTTGGTTATAGAAGCCGATGAATATCAAAACAAGCTGGCCAATTATCAGCCTAAAGCCGTAATTTTAAATAATATTGACTACGATCATCCGGATTTTTTTCCCACGCCCGAAGATTATGAAAACGTTTTCATTGAATTCATAAAAAAAATTCCGGGCAAAGGATTTTTAGTGGCGAATTTTGACGACCCGATAATCAGAAAAACCGCTCAAGTGAATTGCAAAGGCAAGGTTATAACCTACGCGATCAACGAAGCGGCCGATTACGTGGCCTATGACATTAAAAATAACAACGGCCAACAGTATTTTAAAGTAAAATTGGGTGTTGAAGCTATTGATGACGACGGCGATGAAATAAGCGCCGAGGAGCTAGGCGATTTTTCTATCCAGCTCGCCGGCCGGCATAATATTTTAAACGCTTTGGCCGTAATCGCTACCTGCGTGGAATTAAATGTGGAGCTATTCAAAATCAGAAAATATCTGGAAGAATTTACCGGCACGGCCAGGCGAATGCAGGTCTTAGGCGAATTTAAGGGCGCAGTCGTAGTGGACGACTACGCTCATCATCCGACGGAAATAAAAGCCACCGTAGAGGCGGTGCGGCAGAAATACGGCGATAGAAATTTAATCGTGGTTTTTCACCCGCATACTTTTAGCCGCACCAAGGCTCTATTCAATGATTTTGCTGAAAGTTTCAGCGGCGTTGATGAATTGATTATTATAGATATCTATGGTTCGGCGCGCGAGCGGCAAGGCGGGGCGCACAGCCGGGATTTAGTGGAAAAAATAAAAAGCAATAATCAGCTAGCCGGCGTTAAGCAGGCGGTAAAATATATTTCAACATTGGCGGAATGCGAAAAATATTTGCGCGGCCGGATTGAGAGAGGTGATGTCGTAGCGCTAATGGGCGCCGGCGATATATTCAGGATAGGGGAAAATTTAGTGAAAGAATAAAACTCAATCTGTCTGTAATATTTTTTCTAATTTTACGTATTATTTATAAAGAGGTATATTATATTCCTGTTTTTTTATATTTATGACCGATGCGGAATTAAAGCTAAAATTAAATAAAAAGTCGATTAATATGCGCCAATTCTGGTTAAGATTATGGCAATTAATCGCGGCTTCGCATAAGCAAATTATTAATTTGTTTGTTTTGATAATATTTTTTGAGCTGTCAAAATTCATCGGGCCGTATTTCTTAAAGCGGATTATAGATCTAATTACCGATTTTAAGCCCGAGCATATAAAAGATATTCTGATTTTTATCGGCTTGATTTTAGTTTCCGATTTTGTCGTTTATACGATTGATTATTTCGCCGACAAAAAAATATTCAGAATTATCGTTGATGTGGAAAAATATTTATCGGTTAACGCCCAGAAAAAAATGGTGGCTTTGGGCTTAAGCTACCATGAAAAAGAGAATACCGGCAATAAAATTTTTAAAATCCAAAGAGGCATAGATAAAATAACCGATCTTTTAGGCAACTTTTTTTGGGACGTCGGGCCGACGATAATCCAGACCATATTCACGGCCGCGATATTATTTATTATGGATTGGCGCTTCGGCTTGGTGTTTATTTTTTTTACCCCGATTTTTATCTTGCTGACTTCCAGCCTGAACAAAAAAATATCTCCTTGGCGCCGCTTGCGCCATGACATGTATGAAGACGCCGCCGGGAAAATGGCTCAGACGATCATTAATATCAATACGGTAAAATCTTTCGTCCAGGAAAACCGCGAGGTCAGGGAATTCAAGGAAATAAAAGAAGAAACCAAGAAAGTCGCTTTATTGGAATTTTTTAAATTGTTGAAATATAATTATTTCAGAAGCTCGGTTATAACCGGCGGCCGGATTTTTATTCTGCTCCTGGGCGTTTATTTGGTTTGGACCGGCGGCCTTACTATCGGCAGCCTGGTTTTTATAATTACGATTTCGGAAAAAGCTTTGATTTCTTTGTTCAGAATCTCCCGGCTGTATGACCGGATTATGGATTCAAGCGAAGCTATTAATCGCCTGTATAAACTGGAAAATCAGGGCCTGGATATTATTAATCCGGCTGCGGGCTTAAAAGTGAAAAGCTTAAGCGGCCAGATTGAGTTTAAAAATGTGAGGTTTGTTTATAAAGATAGCAGCGTTAAGGCGCTTAATAAAGTGAATTTTCAGATAAATTCCGGCTGCACTACGGCTTTAGTCGGCCCGTCCGGCGGCGGGAAAACCACGGTGGCGCGCCTGATTTACCGCCATTATGATCCGACGGAAGGAAAAATTTTGCTTGATGGCAAGGATTTGAAAGATTATGATTTGTATAGTTTTAGGAGATTCCTAGCCATCGTGCCCCAGGAAGTGGAAATTTTCAATACCAGCATTAAAGATAATATTTCTTACGCTAATAAGGGCGTAAGCTTCGCGGAAATTAAAGCGGCGGCTAAAATCGCCAACGCCGAGGAATATATCAATAAATTAAAGCAAGGCTATGATACTATAGTCGGCGAGCGCGGCGTTAAGCTTTCCGGCGGGCAAAGGCAGAGGCTCGGCATCGCCCGGGCGATTTTAGCCAATCCGAAAATTTTGATTTTTGATGAAGCCACTTCTAATCTTGATTCATCAAGCGAAAAATTAATTCAAGAAGCCTTGGGAAAAATCAGTAAAGACCGGACGGTGGTTATAATCGCCCATCGCCTAAGCACGATTAAGCGGGCTGACAAAATTATTGTCCTGGAAGACGGAAAAGTGGCCGAGCAGGGCAGCCATTATGAATTATCTAAAATGCAAAGCGGCTTATATAATAAATTATTAAATCTTCAGCGCGTCGGCGATATAAAATAGCGGCGCTTGACAAATTTAATAAATTAAGGTATATTAGAATGTTTTAAGTAGAGAGTGTTTTTTCAATCTTTGAAAGGGGGTGGTCTTTAAAAATAGATGTGTGGTGATAGCAGAATTAAACAAAACAATTAAAAAACAAAAAGGGGTGAAAAATGAACGAAAGCGAAGTCGATGTAAGATTCGGGAGAAGTCCCGACGGTAGAGGCGTAGTTATATTTTTAGACGAAAAAACTCCGCCTGAAAAAATGAAAGAATTTATTAAAACCTGTGAAGGGATAATTAATGTCGAAACAGTTAATACTCCTCTCGGGATAGGAGTCGCAGGGAAAAATCCACAGATATTATATTATGAAATCGGCGAGTTTATGGCCGATGGTTGCGTTGAAAGAATCAGCAAGCCTGTGGAAATTCTCTAGTACGCACTATGGCAATTAGATAAAAGCGCCTTAAAAAATAGGCCAGTAAAAATTTTATCTAAATGCCATAGAACAACGGCCAAACTTTTTTCGGAGTTTTACCCGCTAAGGGTGAGGCCAAGAGGACAAGCAAACATCGCTTGTCCTTCTTTTTTTACGCGCATGGCTTTTTTATGGTTTTTTTGTTAAGATATATTAAAATATCTTATCAATATGGCGATAAAAATAATTACCAATATTATATTAATAATCAGCCTGGGAATCGTGCAGATTTCTTTGATTAGCGGTTTGCCCGGCCTGGCCGGCAGTTTAAATCTGGCCCTGGTGGTTTTAATTTTCATTTTAGGTTTTTCCGGTTTTAATTTTACTGCCTGGTGGGCGGTCGGCCTGGGATTTTTATTTGAAGTTTTTTCCTTCTTGCCCTTTGGCGCTTATCTTATTAGCTTAAGCCTGACGGTCGTTATTGCCAATTGGCTGTTAAATTATTCTCTGACTAACCGTTCGCTCTATTCATTTTTGGCTCTAGCCGCTTTGGCAACCGTTATCTATGAATTGGCAATTAATTCTTTCGTTTTAATTTTCGCGGAGGCAAGCTCGTCCGCTTTGGTGACGCAAAGCAATTTTTGGCTTTCGCTCCTGGAAAAAATCGGCCTGAATCTTTTATTCACTTTTATTATTTATTATATAATTTATTTTTTAGGCAGAAGTTTAAGCCCGGTGTTTTTAGTTCGTCCTGTTAAATAGCTTCGCTCCGGCAAGGCCGGATTTAACGGGGTAAAAAAATATTAACATGGCTTCCATATTTAGAAGACAATATAAAAAAAGCCACCCTTTTACCATAAAAGAAGGAGATGTTAAGCTTGGTAAATTAAACAGAGGTTCGGCCGAGGACTGGCTGGAGCAGACTTCAAGCACCGAAGAAACTATCGGCAAAAATTTTAACATCAATAAAATTTTTAAAATAAATTTGGCTTTGCTTTTTTTCATCGGCGTTATTTTAAGCCGCGCCGCCTGGCTGCAGGTAGTTAAGGGAAGCTACTATTATGAATTGGCCGAAGGCAACCGCATCAGGGTTGAAAGGCTGGAAGCTAAAAGGGGCGTGATTTATGACCGCGCTTATCGGCCGCTGGTTAGGAATTCGGCTAATTTTTTATTGTATTTCGTGCCGGCTGATTTGCCTAAAGACGGTTTGGCGCGCCAAGCCATTATTCAAAGAGTCAGCGAAAATTTAGCCGATTTACAGCCCGAGGATATTTTAAATTTGCTGTCCGGAATTAAACCGGGTTCGCTTGAATCATATCAGCCGCTGTTTATCGCCGATAACATTGATTATGATAAAGCCATGGCGCTTTATCTGGAGTCCGATAAGATGCCCGGAGTGGTTATAACCAATAAAACCAGGCGGGAATATAATTTATACAGCTTGTCGCTATCCCATATTTTAGGCTATACGGGGAAAATTAATGATAAAGAGTTGGCAAAATTCGGCTCGGAATATCTGCCGATTGATTATATCGGAAAATCAGGCATAGAAAATTTTTGGGAAAATGAAATGAAAGGCGCTAACGGCAAAAAACAAATTGAAGTTGACGCCTTAGGCAAAGAAAAAAAGATTATTAATCAGGAAGCCGGAGAAGACGGGCATAATTTGGTTTTATCGATTGATATAACTTTGCAGAAAAAATTAGAAGAAGCGGTTATAGCCGCTCTGCAAAAAGTTCATCTTAATAAGGCTTGCGCCATCGCTTTGGATCCGAATAACGGCGAAATTTTAGCCATGGTGAGCTTTCCTTCATACAATAATAATGACTTTGCCCGCGGCCTGACACAGGCGGAATATGACAAAATCGCCAATCATCCGGACAAGCCTTTTATTAATCGCTGTATTTCCGGAGAATATCCGTCCGGCTCGGTTATTAAGCCGGTCATCGCGGCCGCGGCGCTTGAAGAAAATATTATCAATGAAAATACCAGCTTTTTAAGTACGGGCGGCATAAGAATCGGCCAGTGGTTTTTTCCTGACTGGAAAGCCGGCGGGCACGGCACCACCAATGTTAAACGGGCGTTAGCCGAATCAATTAATACTTTTTTTTATTATATCGGCGGCGGTTATCAGGATTTTAAAGGCCTTGGCTTAGAACGCATGGTAAAATACGAAAAATTATTCGGGCTGGACGCGCAAACCGGAGTTGATCTGCCGGGTGAAGCCGGCGGATTTTTACCGACCGCGGAATGGAAAAAAGAAACCAAAGGCGAAGTTTGGTATATCGGCGATACTTATCATCTCTCAATCGGCCAGGGAGATACTTTAGTCACGCCCTTGCAGGTCGCGGATTATACGGCCGTGTTCGCCAACGGCGGCTCTTTGTATCGGCCGCATTTAATCAAGCAGGTATTAAACAGCCAAGATCAATTAATCGGTGAAGTTGATAATAAGCCGATTAAAGCCAATATTGTAAGCTCTAAAAATATAAATATTATTAGGGAAGGCATGAGGCAGACGGTTACGGCCGGCAGCGCGCGCAGTTTGCAATCAGTGCCGGTAGCCGTAGCCGGAAAAACCGGCACGGCGCAGTGGTCAAGCACCAAGCCGACCCATGCCTGGTTTACCGGCTTCGCGCCTTACGATAAGCCGGAAATAGTCATAACTATTTTAATTGAGCAGGGGGGCGAAGGTTCAAGCGTAGCCGTGCCCATCGCTAATGAAGTTTTAACTTGGTATTTTAATCAAAAGAAATAGCTACGTTAAGGCTGGAAAAAATTATTTTTTCTGCTTAGACGAAATTTGTGCTCCCTACGGTCGCTACAATTTCGTATGCGCGATAAAAATAATTTTTTCCAGCCTTGTTAAATTTTCGTCATCCCGGGCTTGACCCGGGATCCAGAAGTAAGCGGCAGGAGCATGAAAAATAACCCTAAGACGTCCGACGTCTCCGAGACGTCGGACGTCTGCCGCTCATATTTTAGCACTCTCTCTTGACCCCGTACGCTCGCCAGGCTCGCTACGGGGCAGGCACGAGTGTTTTTTGATATCAAAATTAGCACTCTTGACATAGGAGTGCTAAGTGGTGTAAAATGTAAAATATAGTGAAATTTTGTGTAAAAAATATGGACGAAAGAAAGGCTTTAATTTTAAAGACCATCGTTATAGAGCATATAAAAACCGGCGCTCCCGTAGGGTCGGAAGTTTTGGTTGATAAATATAAATTGGATATTTCTTCGGCCACGGTCAGAAACGAAATGGCTGAATTGGAACAGTCCGGCTTTATCGCCCAGCCGCATACTTCGGCCGGCCGCATCCCGACCGAAAAGGCTTATAATTTATATATTGAAAATTTGGCTGAAAAAAAATTAGGCGCCGCGGAAATTAAAAGTTTTTCCAGGCTGTTAAAAGATAAAGACGAAATAAGTTTTAAACAGGCGGCCAAAGAGCTGGCTAAGGTTTCCGGCAACGCGGTTTTCTGGGCTTTCCACCGGAATAATTTATATTATACCGGCATTTCTAATTTATTGTCCCAGCCGGAGTTTAATGAGACTAAATTAATTTATGACATTTCGCAAATTATTGATCGGGTGGATGAAATAATAGATAATATTTACAATAAGCTGGAAGCCGGCCCGCAGATATTTTTAGGCGCCGATAATCCTTTCGGAGATTTTTGCGGCACGATTTTGTCTAAGTATAAATTTAAGGACGATATCGGCTTGTTTGGAATTTTAGGGCCCATGCGGATGGATTATGAAAAAAATCTGGCTTTGATAAAGTTTCTAAATAATATATTAATGGAGAAGTAATATTATGAGTGAAGAGAAAAAATATCCTAAAGTAGTCGTTGGCGTGTTTATTTTTAATGATAAGTCGGAACTTTTTTTAATGGCTCATAGGTATTGGCAGAATAAATTTACCATACCGGGCGGTCATGTTGAAATCGGAGAAAAATTTGAAGAAACGGTTAAGCGGGAAGTTAAAGAAGAAACTAACTTAGACATAAAAGACATAGAATTTTTGGATTTTGAAAATATGAATAATTTAAAGACTAAATTTACCGGTCCGGTAAATCATTTAGTATCTTTCCTCTATAAGGTAAGAGCCAAAGGAGACCAAAAAGTTATATTAAATAAAGAAGGTAGTAGTTTCAAGTGGCAGACTGTCGAAGAATGGCTAAAGCAAAAAGAAGAAGTTACCGATTCGTCCGTTGAGCCGATGATTAAGTATTTTATAAATAATAATCAGATATAATGTTATGAGTGAAGAAAAAGAGATTGATAATTTCGGATGTAAATATGCTATTACCGGAGTCAGCGCGTTTATTTTTAATAAAGATGGCAAATTACTTTTAACTAGGTCGCCGAAATGGGGTAATTTATGGGTAGTACCGGGAGGTAAAGTAGATTTCGGTGAAAGTATGGAACAAACTCTTAAACGTGAAATGAAGGAGGAATTAAATTTAGATATAAGCAATATAGAATATTTAACAACCATAGAACTTAATAGAACTGAAGAAAGGCCTAATTTACATATGGTGGTTAATGAATTTATTGCAACGGCCGACGACGATGACGTTAAATTGAATGATGAACATAGCGAATTTGACTGGCGCAAGCCCGAAGAATGGTTTAAAGAAAAAGATGTCTATCCAGCAACAAGAGAAATAATCGGATATTATTTAAATGAATTTTTGCCAAAGAAGGATTGTGAAAATCTTTATAAGCGCGCTCTAGCCGATTACCAGAATTTGCTTAAGCAGACGGCCAAAGAAAAAATGGAATTCGCGGTTTATGCCAACGAGCAGATGCTAAGAGAAATTTTACCGGTGTATGATCATTTAAAAATGGCCATTGAGCATCACAGTGAAGAGTCAAAAGATGAATGGCTGACCGGAGTGAAGTTCGTCGTCAAGCAGTTTAAAGATGTTTTAGAAAAAATCGGTGTGGAAGAAATTACGGCTGAAAAAAAGTTTGACCATAATTTAATGGAAGCCTTAAGCAACGAAGAGACTGAAGATGAAAGCTTGGACGGGAAAGTGGCCAAGCAGGTAAAAGCCGGCTACAAGCTGAACGGGAAAGTGATTGAGCCGGCAAAAGTAATAGTTTATAAATTAAAATAATTTTTAATTTGTCATTGCGAGGAGCATCAGCGACGAAGCAATCTCCGGTTAAACGGCACGTACGTGGATTTTTACCAGAGATTGCTTCGCCCCCAAACGCTGGGCTCGCAATGACAGAAAAAGGAGAATAAATATATGTCACCAATCATAAAATGGATGCCATCCCTTGAATCTTTCGAGGATATGGATAAAATGTTTGAAGATTACATGCCGACTCGCGCCGGTTTCGCCGGCTATGTTCCGGCCATAGACGTTTATCAGGATAAGGATAAAGTCTATATTGAAACGCAATTGGCAGGGATTGATCCGGAAAAAGTTGATATTTCCATCAATAATAATGTTTTAACCATTAAGGGCGAAAGCGAAAAGAAAAGTGAAGTTGAAGACAAAAATTATTACCGGAAGGAAATCAGGCGCGGCAGTTTCTATAGGAGCGTGCCTTTACCGTCGCAGGTTTTAGGCGAAAAGGCCTCGGCCGAAGCGATTAACGGAATTTTAAAAATTGTCGTTCCGAAAGCGCTGGGCACCAAGCCGAAAACGATTAAGATAAAAACTAGCAAAAAATAAATTAATAAATAATTTAAATTAATATAAAATATTATGTCAAAAATACTAGGTATTGATTTGGGAACTACTAATTCGGCTATGGCCATTATTGAAGGCGGGCAGCCGAAAATTTTAGAAAATGCCGAAGGCAACCGGACTACGCCTTCTATCGTGGCGATTTCTAAAAACGGCGAAAGATTAGTCGGCTTAACCGCTAAACGGCAGGCCGTGACCAATCCGGAAAATACGGTCTACGCGGTCAAGCGCTTAATCGGACGCAGTTTTGAGTCGGACGAAGTTCAGCGCGACATTAAAATTTCGCCTTATAAAATAGTTAAGGCTAACGGCGGCGTTAAAATAAAAATGGGAGATAAAGAATTTACGCCCCAAGAAGTTTCGGCTATGATTTTAGCTAAACTTAAAGCCGATGCCGAAGCTAAGTTGGGCGAAAAAATTACTGAAGCCATTATTACCGTGCCGGCTTATTTTGACGATTCGCAAAGGCAGGCGACTAAAGACGCTGGGCGTATCGCTGGCTTAGATGTAAAAAGAATAATCAACGAACCAACGGCCGCGGCACTCGCCTACGGCTTTGAAAAAAAGAAAGGCGAGCAGATCGCGGTCTACGATTTAGGCGGCGGTACTTTTGATATTTCCATCTTAGACGTATCGGCCGATACGGTTGAAGTAAAATCAACCAACGGCGATACTCATCTGGGCGGCGAAGATTTTGACCAAAGAATTATTAATTGGATCATTGAAGAATTCAGAAAAGACCAAGGCATTGATTTATCTAAAGACACTTTGTCTCTGCAAAGGATAAAAGAAGCCGCGGAAAAGGCTAAAATTGAGCTTTCCACTACCATGGAAACGGAAATCAATCAGCCGTTTATCACGACCGACGCTAACGGGCCGAAACATTTAGTCATGAAAATGACGCGCGCCAAACTTGAGGAACTGGTCGGGGATTTGGTTGAAAAAACCATCGCGCCCTGCCAGTCGGCTCTAAAAGACGCGGGCTTTACCATTAAAGATATTCAGGAAATAATTTTAGTCGGCGGCATGACGCGCATGCCCTTAGTCCAGAAAAAAGTTAAAGAGTTTTTCGGCGGCAAAGAGCCGAATTTAACCGTTAACCCGGATGAAGTCGTGGCTCTAGGCGCGGCCGTGCAAGCCGGAGTTTTGCAAGGCGACGTTAAAGATGTTTTGCTTTTAGACGTTACGCCTTTGACTTTAGGCATAGAAACTCTGGGCGGTGTGGCTACGGCTTTAATTGAACGCAATACCACTATCCCGACCTCAAAGTCGCAGATTTTTTCCACCGCGGCCGAAGGCCAAACCAGCGTGGAAATTCATGTTCTGCAAGGCGAGCGCCCGATGGCGGCCGACAATAAAACTTTGGGCCGCTTCATCTTAGACGGCATTCCGCCGGCGCCGCGCGGCGTGCCGCAGGTTGAAGTAAGCTTTGACATAGACGCCAACGGCATTCTTAATGTTAAGGCCAAAGACAAAGCGACGAGTAAAGAGCAAAAAATCACCATAACGGCCTCTTCCGGCTTATCTAAAGAAGAAGTGGAAAAAATGAAAAAAGAAGCCGAACTCCACGCCGAGGAAGATAAAAAGAAAAAAGAGCAGGTGGAAACTAAAAATCAGGCCGAGGCGGTAATTTTTCAGACCGAAAAATTAATTAAAGACGCGGGCGATAAAATTAAACCCGAAGAATTAAAAGAGTTGCAGAATAAAATTGAAGATTTGAAGAAAATAAAAGATACTGACAATCTTGACGGCATTAAGAAAAAGCTTGAAGAAGTTAACGCCATAGCGCAAAAGATCGGCGCGGCTATGTATCAGGCCGCCTCCGCTGAAGCTTCGGCGAGCCAAGCAAATCAAGCTGGCGCACAGTCTGGCGCCGAACAACCTGGAGCCGGCGAGCCGAAAAAAGAAGAACCGCCGATTGAAGGCGAATTTACGGAAAAGAAATAAAGTAAATGACATTTTCCCCTCCTTGCTAAGGAGGGGCTAGGGGAGGTGGCATGGAAAAGGCAAAAAACAATTTAGTTTATAATCAGCCTTGTCTAAAAAGCATAAGAAAAAAATTAAGGCAGCAAGATATTCCCGCTGAAAAAGTGTTGTGGAATAAAATTAGAAATAAACAACTAAAATATAAATTTAGAAGACAATACAGCGTCGGCAGATATGTGCTTGATTTCTATTGTCCGAAAGTTAAATTAGGCATTGAAGTTGATGGAGCAACTCATGGCAATAAAATTGAAATAAAAAAAGATATTGGAAAAGAAAATTTTATTAATCGGTTTGGCGTTAAAATAATTAGGTTTATCAATTTTGACATTTATTATGAGATTGATGGTGTTTTAACTGAAATAAATAGTCAATGTGAAAAAAGAGAAAGTGAATTAAAAACCAGACCTCACCCCAACCCTCTCCTTATCAAGGAGAGGGAGTAATATTATGAATAAGGATTATTATAAAGTTTTAGGCGTGGATAAGAATGCTTCGGCCGAGGAAATCAAAAAGTCTTTTCGGCAAAAGGCGCATCAATGCCATCCGGATAAGCAGGGCGGAGACGAAAGAAAATTCAAGGAGCTTAACGAAGCTTATCAGGTTTTAAGCGACTCTAAAAAACGATCCCAATACGATCAATTCGGTTCGGCTTTTGAGCATGGCCAGGCCGGCGGCGCGCAAGGCTTTGGCGGCTTCGGTGATTTTTCCGGCGGGTTTAACGTCAATATGGATGATTTGGGCGATATTTTTAGCGGGCTGGGCGATGTTTTCGGCTTCGGCGGAGGCCAGGGTCAGCGGTCGCGAAGCGCCAGGCGGGGCAGTGATATCCAGGTGCTTTTAGCCATTAATTTTAACGAAGCGGTTTTTGGCGTGGAAAAAGAAATCAGCCTGAAAAAAACCGTTAAATGCTCTAAATGCCAGGGCGAGGGCCGGGAGCCGGGCTCGGAAGTTATAACGTGCAAAACTTGCGGCGGCAAAGGGCGCGTTATTAGGGTTCAGCGGACGATTCTCGGCAATATGCAGGTGCAGATGGCTTGCGAGGATTGCGGCGGCGAAGGCAAAAGCTTTAAAGAAAAATGCTCGGCCTGCCGCGGCGCCGGCTTAGTCCAGGAAATAGTCAATTTAAAAGTTAAAATTCCGGCCGGCATTGATAATAATGAAACCATAAGATTATCCGGCCAGGGCGAAGCCGCGGCCAAAGGCGGCCAGGCCGGCGATCTGTATTTAAAAATAAGGGTTAACCCGGACAGGCGCTTCCAGCGCGACGGCGCTAATATAAAATCCCGCGCGGAAATCGGCTTTTCCCAGGCCGCTCTAGGCGATAAAATTGAAATCGTTACGGTTGACGGGCCGGTTGATTTAAAAATTCCCGAGGGCACGCAGTCAGGCAAAATTTTTATCTTGCGCGATAAAGGCGTGCCTTATTTAAACGGCCGCGGCCGCGGCAATCATTTAGTTGAGGTGATTGTTAAAACTCCGGCCGGGTTAAGCCGCAAGCAGAAAGAATTATTAAAAGAATTGGGGGCTTAAAATTTATCATGAAAACTTACCATATTATCACCATCGGCTGCCAAATGAACAAGTCTGACAGTGAACGGTTAGCCGGTGTGCTGGAAAAACAAGGCTATAAAAAAACCGATAATAAATATCGGGCCGACTTAGCGGTGGTTAACACTTGCGGCGTCAGGCAAATGGCCGAGGATAGGATTTACGGCTTGATCCCGGATATAAAAAAAGCCAATAAAAAAGTAAAAATAATTTTAACCGGCTGTCTGGCAAACAGAAAAGACGTAAGAAATAGATTAAAAAATTACGTGGATGTCTGGCTGCCGATTAGTGAAATTACGAATTTTCAAACAAAGGCGAAACGCGGAAATGACTATTTAAAAATAAAGCCGAAATACGAGTCTAAATTTTCCGCTTATGTGCCGATTGGCAACGGCTGCGATAATTTCTGCTCTTATTGCGTCGTGCCGTATGCCAGGGGGCGGGAAGTTTATCGGCCGGTTAAAGACATTTTAGGCGAAGTTAAAAGTCTGGCTGAAAAAAATTATAAAGAGATTGTTCTAATCGCGCAAAACGTTAACAGCTATAAATCAGGCAAAACTGATTTCGCCGGCTTGCTTAAGCTAGTAAATAATATCAAGGGAGATTTTTGGCTTAGGTTTATAACCAGCCATCCTAAAGATATGTCGGATAAATTGATAAAAGCCATAGCCGGCTCTAAAAAAGTCTGCCGCCATATCCATCTGCCGGCCCAGGTCGGCGACGATAAAATTTTAAAAATGATGAATCGGAAATATTCAATCAAGCATTACGCGAATTTAATAAAAAAAATCAGGCGCGCCATGCCTGACGTCAGCATAACTACGGATATTATCGTCGGCTTTCCCGGGGAAACCGAGAAACAATTTAAAAATTCGGCCGAATTAATGAAAAAAATTAAATTTGATTTAGCTTATATCGTTCGCTACAGCCCGCGTCCGGGCACGGCGGCGTTTAAATTGGCCGATAATGTGCCGCAAGCGGAGAAAAAAAGGCGCGAAGAAAAGTTGACGAAGATACTGAAAAAGACGGCGTTTGATAATAATAAAAAATATATCGACAGGATTTTAAAAGTGTTGGTTGAAGGCGGGAATAAGGCGGGGGAGCTGTTCGGCAAGACGGCCACGGAAAAAAATGTTAAATTTTCTATGGCAAATAAAAAAGACGGGCTAATTGGAAAATTTGTAAATGTTAAAATTACTAAAGCGCGGGATTTCGGCTTAATTGGAGCCGCGGCTGAATAATCAATAAGCAATTATGCGCCAGGGCAATAAAAAAATCATCGTAATTCTCGGGCCGACCTCCAGCGGAAAAACCAAATTGGCGGTTGAGCTCGCGAATAAATTTAACGGCGAAATCATCAGCGCGGATTCAAGGCAGGTTTATCGCGGCATGGATATCGGCACAGGCAAAGATTTGGCCGAATATAAAGCCGGCAAAAAAATCATACCGTATCATTTGATAGACATAGCCAACCCTAAGGCTAGGTTTAATGTGGCTAAATATCAAAAATTAGCCTTTAAAGCCATTGACGGTATTTTACGGCGCGGCAAACTGCCGATTCTGGCCGGCGGCAGCGGTTTATACCTACAGGCCGTGGTTGATAATTTTCAGCTGTCAAACAGTAAGCCGGATTTAGATTTAAGAAAAAAATTGGAAAAATTAGGCGTTAGCCGGCTTGGCGCTGAAATAAAAAAATTGTCGCCTAAAATGGCGGCGAAAATAAATGATAGCGACAGTAAAAACAAGCGCCGCTTAATCCGCTATCTGGAAATTTTATTATCGGATAAAAATTTTAAAAGCGGGAAAGCCGAAGAAAAATATGAATTTTTAATCATTGGTCCGGCCTGCTCCCGCGAGGCGCTGAAAAAGAGAATTTATAAGAGATTGATATATAGATTGGAAAAAGAAAAAATGGTGGACGAGGTTAAGCGCTTGCGCGGCCGGGGCTTAAGCTTTAAGAAGCTTGAAGCTTTCGGTTTAGAGTATAAATTCATCGCTTTGTATTTGCAGGGCGAACTGCGATATGATGAGACGGCGGAAAAATTGAATATAGCCATTAATCAGTTCGCCGGCCGCCAGCTGTCCTGGTTTAGGCGCTGGCAAAGGCAGGGCAGGAAGATTAATTGGGTAAAAAATACAGGACAAGCAGTAAAAGTTGTTAGCGGATTTTTAGAATAAAAAAAGGCCGGATGTTAAATTCATCCGGCTTTGTTGTTAGCCACATATAAAGGTTATGCGCTAATTTGGGTTTTTTGTTGAATGACACAACACCTGCTTAGTTCTGGCATAGGACGATTCTGCAATATAAATTCGATAAAACATTTAATGCAGGCATCATATGATCCATTAACTGCATAAACTGGGGCAACTCCTACCGAGCATATTTTGCAAATTCCTATTTTGGGTATGGGTAGCAGTTCATTCAGTATATCAATTGCATGTGTTACTGGGATTCCTCTGATGGGGCCTCCGCAATCTACTAGCCTCCTTTCGTTGGTACACGATAGGCCGAATAGTCCGCAACCAAGAGCTTGGTAACAAATAGAATTTTGCATATTTTTTCTCTCCTCAAAAGAACATCGTTATTTGTTTTTATTATTATTTTTTGAATACTCCATTGATTCTTGTTCTCTGGTTTGGCCCTCTTGATTTCTCCATCTATTGCAAAATCTGCCTGCCGATGGCGCATCCTTAAAGAGTTCTTTACAGTTTTTTTTAACTGAACAGTTATCGCATCCGTTCATATTTCCTCCTTTTTTAAAAGATCAGTTAATAAATATGTATTTTGTTTTATTTTACCTCCTAAAAAAATTCCCCGTTATTTGGAACGGGGAATTTTTTTAGAAAATAATTTTCTGCCTCGGGCATGAGCCCAAGTTCATATATGAAAATTCTTTTTTCAGGCGATTATTTTTTTGCATTGTCATTATTCTAGCATATTATAAATATTTGTCAAATAAGCTAATATTAGTGATAAATTGATAATATAAAAATATTTTGTATTTTTTTTCTTGACAAATTATAATAAAGAAGTTAAGGTTTATAGTTGATTGATTTAATAATTTAAATACGGGTGGGTGGGAGGGAAAAGCGATGGAAAATATTAATAGAATGTTGACTGCGATGGTCAGAGAAGGTTTAATCAGTCACGAAGTACAATTGTTCTTACAAAAATTTTTTATGTCGCGCATGTGCTTAAAAAGTGATATAAAAGAACAAGATGTCGCACACATTATTAAGGAAATGGCGATCACCAAATTTGGTTCAGAGCTTAGTTTAAACGCCGATTTTCTTACCGGCGATTTTAAGAAAATGTACCCAAAGTTAATCGCCGAAGCAGCTTTGGGCGAAAGTATTTCATCATTAGATTTGGAAAAGATATTTTTTGTCTTTTGCCAAGTCCACGATGACACGACAGCCAAAAATTAAAAGGGAGCCATTTATAAAGGGCTCCCATTTTTTATTTTTAAAATATATATTAAATAATCAGGCTAATGCCGCGTTTTTTTAGTTCATCTTTGACCCCCATGAGGGCGAATTGTTCTGCCATTTCTTTTTCCGTATCATCCACCTTTTCTGGTTCGATTTTAGCTAAAATTTTTCCCCATTCGTTGATTTGTTTTGCGTCAGGAAAACTTTGATCGTTAAAAATTTCTTCAACTGTTTTTAATGCTTCTTCTTTAACTTTTTCATTTATTCCGGCTGATTTAATTTTTTCTATAACTTTTTCTTTGGCCATATTTGGTATTCTTTTGTCCCAGGGAAGCATCTCTGTAATTTTTTCTTGTTGCATATTTTTTTATTAATTTATTAAAGCAAAATTATATGAATTTATTTATTTTTTTAATATCTCCTTCAATATCTCAATTAATAGTTTGGGGTTGGCTTTACCGCGCGTGGCGGCCATAACCTGGCCGACCAGAAACTGTAAGACATTGGTTTTTCCGGCCTTGTACTCGCCGGCTTGCTTCTGGTTTTTAAATAACACTTCGGCGATGATTTTTTCCAAAGCTTCCCGGTCGTCAAGTTGCTCCAGGCCTAAATCCGCCATTATCTCTGACGGGTCGCCGCCGTTTTTATACATTTTAGCTAAAATGGTTTGGGCGGCCGAAGAATTGATTTTATCCTGATAGACCAGGCAAATGAATTCGGCGAAATTTTCCGGCGTGATTTTATTGTCTTTAATGCTTAGATTATCATTTTTTAAATGTTTAAACAGCTCGTTAATCAGCCAGTTGGCCGCGGCTTTGGCTAATTTATGCTTTTGCCTTTCCCAGTCATCGCCCGAAGATTTAATCCAGGCGCGCAGTTCGGAAATTACTTTTTCGGCGTAGCCGGCCAAAGCTTTGTCCGAAGCCAGGATTTCCGCTTCATAATCGGAAAAACAATATTCCTCTTTAAACCTTTTTATTTTTTGCGCCGGCAATTCGGCCATCTCGGCTTTTATTTTATCAATCCATTTTTGGCTGATTTTTAAAGGCGGAATATCCGGCTCGGGAAAATAGCGGTAATCAGCCGAGGTTTCTTTTATCCGCTGGCTGAAAGTTATGCCTTTGTCATTATTCCAGCCGCGCGTTTCCTGAATCAGCTTGCCGCCGTCCGTTAAAGCTTTAATTTGCCGCTTGATTTCGTAATCAACGGCTTTTTCCATGTACTTAAAAGAATTTATATTTTTCAGCTCAACCTTGGGATTTAATTTATAATCGCCGATGGGCATGATTTGCCCGTTGGTATATTTCCATTTGCCTTTTGCCTGCAGGCTGATATTGGCCTCGCATCTCATCTCGCCTTTTTCCATATCGGCGTTAGAGATATTCAGGAATCTTAAAATTTGCTGATAGCTTTGGGCGAATTTTTTAGCCGTGGCCGCGTCTTTTATAACCGGCTCGGTAACTAATTCAATCAAAGGCGTGCCGGCGCGGTTGTAATCCACTAAAGAATATTTTTTTCCGGCCGGATGGATTAATTTGCCCGTGTCTTCTTCAAGATGGATTCTGGTCACTAAAACCGGCTTATCGTCAACTTCCAAAAAGCCGTCGTAAGCGATCGGCAAATCATATTGGGAGATTTGGTAGCCTTTGGGCAGGTCGGGATAAAAATAGTTTTTGCGGTCAAACTTGGAAAGTTTATTGATTTTGCAATTTAAAGCCAGGCCGATTAAAATAGTCCATTCAATGGCTTGCTTATTAGGCAGAGGCAGAGTGCCGGGATGCGCTAGGCAGATCGGGCAGACGGTCGTATTGGGCTTTTTGTTCTGCGCGTCGTTATCGCACGAGCAGAACATTTTTGATTTGGTTTTTAGCTCGGCGTGTATTTCCAGGCCGATAATGACGTCGTATTCCATATTTAATTATTTCCATTCTTTAATAAATTGTTTGATAAATAATTTAGTAAATAAATATTTATCTTTAGCAATTTTTTTGGCGACTTTAGTGTTTAAATGTTTATAAGCCGACAATTCAAAATTTAAAGTATGTAAAACGCTGAAATTTCCCCCGAAAATAATATGGGGGCTGAATTTAATATTTTTATTCCACATCGTTTTGTTATATTTTCCAGCCCAGATAAAATTTCTGCCAACGCCGATTGCTCCAAGAGATTCTATCCTATCGGCATCTTGGAAAATTTTTATTTCTAATTCTTTTGGCTTATGTTTACAATGATTCTTAACCCAGCAGTAATTATCATGTTCTTTAATAATTTTTAAAACTATAGGTATATTATTTTTCGGAAATTTTATTTTAGTTAAAATTTTAAAGGCTAATTTAACCGATTCATGGCTGTGCTCATTATGAGTTTTATTTATATAGCCGATATCATGGAGCAGGGCAGCGGCATATAAAATATCAAGATTAGCCTTTTTATAACTTTTAGAGATTATTTTGCAGATTTCATAAATCCTTAAGCCATGGTCTGCTCGATGAGCTACGTCCAAGTTATCTAATTCAGTTTTTGCTATAGTTAATAATTTTTTTCTCCAATCCATACATATTGAATTTATATAGTAATTTTACCTAAATTATTAACAAAAGTAAAATGAAGAAAAATTAAAACAGCCCCGAACTGCCAAAGCAGCCGTCTTTTCTGTCGGTTTCATCCGCGACGCGCCCTTCAACTATTTCCGGCAATTCAATCTTTTGAATTAATAATTGGGCGATTTTCTGTCCGGGCGCGATGTGGAAAATATCTTGGCCTAAATTTATGAGCTCTACGGTAACTTCGCCTCTGAAGCCGGCGTCAATCACTCCGGCTAAAGAGTGGATGCCGTTTTTCGCCAATCCGCCTTTATCCCAGACTAAACCAACAAACCCTTTAGGCAGGGCGATTTTTATTCCGGTTTTTATTATGGCGTATTTTCCCGGAGTTAAAGAATGATAGTCGGCCGAATATAAATCCAGCCCGGCGTCGTATTCGTAAGCGCGGGTCGGCAATTTAGCCCAGGAAGATATTTTTTCAACTTTAAGTTTTAAAATGTTTTCTTCGGCGCCGGTCGGCGATATGCTATTGTGTAATTCTTTAAAGTTGGCCGAATAGGGCGCGGGTTTAAAAAGCCTGATAATTTTTTCCCAGATTAAATTGCTGATATCTTCGCGGCTTAGCATTCGCCCGTCGGCAACGCATTCAATCAAGGTAAAATTCGGGAAATTTTGCGCTATTTGCGAATAAGTTTGTTCGGCTTTTTTCAAGTGGTTAAGGTCGTTTTGGTGGATGTCGTTGGTTTTGCCGTTCCAGTCTTGCTTTAGCCTGCTTTGGGCCAGTTGCTGGGAAATCTCCGCGTCCACATGGAGGATGATATTTAAATCCGGCTTAGGGATATCAAAAATTTCATATTCAAGCTGATAGAGCCAATCAAAATAATGTTTTCTTTCCAGATCGTTAGAAATTTTACCCCCTTGGTGCCCCATATTGGCCGTAACGTAGCGGTTGGAAATGACTATTTTGCCTTCGGCCAACCAGGTTTTTATTTTAAAGCTGGCGTCATAGCGGTCGCAAGCGTAAAAAATAGAAGCCCGGTACGGCCCGACTTCTTCCGGACTGCCGTATTTTCCGGAAAGATATTCCTCAACCATGCCGGCAGATTTAGTGTTATATTGGGGAAAATCGGCGATAGCCACGTTAAAACCGGCCCGCCAGAGTTTTTCAGCTAAAAGCTGGGTTTGCGTGGCTTTGCCCGAGCCGTCGGTGCCGTCTATAACGATAAATTTTCCGCGTTGTTTTTCCATGTTTTTAGATAAGAAAAGAGCGCTTTTTAAGCACTCCTCCTTTATTAAATATCCTGATTATAATCTAGCTGTTTAAAATGATTTGGTCAATCTGCTTGTATAAATCCTCCAGGCTGCCATTATTATTTATTTCCAGGTCGGCCTTAGCCATTACCATCGGAATTTCGGCGTCGGCTTCTTTATTATGGTCTTCTAAAAATTGTTCAAAAGTTTTATCAGCGTCGTCGGGATTTTCTTTGCGTAAAACAATTCTTTGATATCTTATTTTCGGATCGGCCGCGATGCGGACTAATTTAAAATTTCCCATTTCAGCTAAATATTTTATGTCCACCAGCCTTCTTACTCCGTCAACCGCGACAATTTTATTTTTATCATTGGCTACGTCGCTGGCCATAACTTTAGCGATAATATCTTCGCCGAAATATTGCCTTAGAGCCGTAGAAATAAATTGCATATTTTCCCTGGCGTCCGGGATATAAAGCCGTTTCAGCACGTCTCTGAGCATGGTAGAAAACCGGTAGGGGCTGGCGCCATGTTTTTCTTTTAAATATTTAACTGTTGTTCCTTTGCCCGCGGCCAATAGCCCGACGAAGCCGAGAATAATTTTTTTATTTTCCATAATTATTTATTTTTTAAAGCGTTTTTTATTAATTTGCCGCTGCCGCGGTTGCCTAGGAGATTATAAAATTTTATCCGGTTAAGCTTTTTTATATCAATCCATTCGGCCATATCGGTATATTTTTTTTCATATTCATCAAAATTATCTTTTGATAATTTGCCGCCGGTTTTTTTAACTAAAAAATAAAATAATTGGCAATTCCAATATTTTTTTCTCATGGTTGAATGAAAAAGAGAGCTGCCGACGTAGATAATTTTACCCCGTTTAACTTTAAATCCGGTTTCTTCCCAAAATTCTCTTTTTAAAGTATCTTCAATGGTTTCATGAAGTTCGGCGCCACCACCGGGAAAGTCATAGCCGTCCCATTGTTTTGAAAGCAATATTTTATTTTTTTCTATTAAAATTCCGTAAATTGATGGGCGAAAAGTTAATTTTTTAGCATCTACTTTATATAGCTTGCCGTTTATGTCGCGGCAGACAACTATTTTTGTTTTATTTTTTGATTTTTTCATTTAATATAATATTTTGTATTTTAGCATTATAGCGTTATCGTTTATTTTTTTTATTTCTTTTAGCTCTAAATTAATATTAAAATCTCCATTGAATAATCCCAGGCCGGCGCCGAAGATTTTCGGCTCAACCGTTAAAATTATTTCGCTGATTAATTTTTTTTCTAGAAACAGGGTATTTAAAAAAGCGCCGCCGCCGAGCAAGGCCGAAGCATAGCCCATTTTTTCCAGTTCAGCTAAAACCGGCTCAATCTCGCCCGACACCCATTTTACTCCGGCCCGTTCCGGCGGATTTTTTTCTAAAGTAAAAACAACATTCAGCCGATCTTTAAGAGGCGAGGGGAAAGTGGCGAAGGTTTTTTCGCCCATCATAACCGCGCCGTGCTGTTTAGAAATTTCGGCGAACAGTTTTTTGTCTTCTTTGGACGTCCAATCGGGGAAGTGGCCGCTGGTTTTGGCGATTTTACCGTCGGCCGTTATGGCCATCATTAAGGTTACGGAAATCATTTATTTATTATAATTTTTTAAGAATAAATCCAATTGTTTAAGCAGGTCGTTTTCATCTTTGGCCTCGATTTGTTTTACGGCAGCCGGGTTACCACGCGCCATACGGCTGACTTTTTCTCCCTGATACCACCATAAGATAATATCAGAAGCTGTAATTCTGGCGATTTCTAATTCAGCGCCAACACCCAGGCTGGGTAAGCCGACATAAGCGATTATTAAATCCGCGCTGGCGACTTCATGATGATCTTTTTTCCAGACCGCCAGAGGCGAGACCCGGGGGTTTTTTATCGGATCAGTTCCACCAAGATGAGGCACATAAACATTAGAGCAAATTTTAGAGCAAATTGCGGCGATTTTTTGGTAAGTTTCCCTATGGGCCGAATTTGTTTCGTTGGTGAGCGCGCCGCTAATGTATATTTTTCCCACGGATGAGGAAAAATTAAATTTATTATAAGAATTTTTAACCAAATAAACATTTTTTATACGCGCTTTAATTATCGTGTCCCAGCAATTTTTACAGCACCACCAGTGACCGTATAAATATAAATCTGCATCTTTACTATCTTGTCCGTTAGCTTTAGCGTTATTGGTTGAAGTTACTTCGCTGTGTCCAGTTTGTAAGCATACCTCTTTGCAATAATGATAGTCCTCTCCGGTTTTACTGCCATTTAAAACTCGCGGGCAAACTTCTATTTTTTTACCGGCATTACAGCCACGGCCGATAATTATTCCATTTTTTACTATAACAGCGCCGGTAGGCTGTTTAGAACAGCCGGTAGTCTCGGCCATTTTTTTCGCTTCAATCATAAACTGATTATCTTCGGCGACGAATTGGATGACTTTACCTTCGGGGAGATAAGGATATTTTATTGGTTCGGTCATATTTTTAAATTTTATATTTTTCTTTAAGCTGGTCTAACTGGCCTTGTTTGATTAAATCCATTTCTTCTTCGCTGTCGGAGCGGCTTTCTAAGCCGTAAGGTGTAGATTCAAAATATTTAGCGTCTTTTAAGCCGTGTTTTTTGGCGTCTTCATCGGAAATCGGAGATGATAGAGTCTGGAAAGTCAGATGAGAAATTCTTTCGCCCGGATATAATTTAATAATTTGCGTATCGGTATTGTTGACGATAGGGAAGGTAAGCGTGCCCTGGTATTTTACGTCAATCGTGCCATTAGCGATAAACAGGCCTCTCCTTAAAAGAGAGCTGCGGGCATTAAGCTGGGCCATGATTTGATCGTCTTTCAAAGTTATTTTTTCCAATGATGAAGCAATTATAAATTCTTTAGGCAACAGTTCAAAATATTGCCCGGGTTTTAATTTAACCAAGTCAAAATTATCTTGGGCCGATTCTTTAGCGTTAAAATAATCAAAGTTAATGGCAATCCGGCCGTTTTCGGAAAGTTTCCATTTTTTTGGTATATAAAAACTGTAGCCTAGGCGCAAGTCAACGGCATGAGGCTGGATTTGGTATTGGTCAAGCCGGGGGTCAAAAATGATTTTATTATTTTTTAAATAATCCAAAATTTCCTGTTTGCTAAGTAGCGACATATTTTTAAATTAAGATTTAAAGCACGATTTTTAAACCCTGAATCGGCGGCAACGGTTGGTATTGAGCGGTTAATTTACCGACAATTTCTTCAACTAAAGAATCATCGGCTTTTTCCGCCCGCTCAAACCAATTTTCTTGAGGCTCAAGCGAAATTTTCGGATGCTGGTTATCCCGTTCCAATATTTCCCAGGCGGCTTTATAATGAATATCATATATGTGGGCGTTGCTGATGGAGTGGGTTAGCCGGCCCGGCTTAACGCCAAGTTTAGCCGCCAGAATGTATTGCAGTAAAGCAAAACCGGCTACGTCATGCGGACAACCTAATATCATGTCGTTGGAGCGGACGATGGAATGAATATGCAATCGGTTGCCTATAATATTGACGGTAAACGTGTAAGGACAGGGGACATTTTTCTTTTTGTTGCCCGAGCCTAGGCCGTCGTCGGACGGATCCCAAGTGATAATTACGGCATGGCGGGAACCAGGCTGCTCTTGCAAATGCTTAATTAAGGAATCAATTTGGTCGCGGCCGAAATGTTTACGCCATCTATAGCCGTAAGCCGCGGCCACCGTGCCGTCTTCTTCGGTAAAATCATCCCAAATTTTAGTATATTTTTTTAAAAATTCATCCGGACGATTGGAACCTGTTAAAAACCAAATTTGTTCGGCTACAAAAATTTTTATGGGTATTTTTCTTAAGGTTAAGAGGGGAAAACCATCATCTAAATGCAAAGTAATGCCCGGGACGATTTTTGTTTTATGGCCGGTTCTTTCGTTATATTCTTCATAGCCGTTATTCATTATTTCCCAAATAGCTTCCTTATATTTTTGGTCAAATTGAGTCATGGTTTTGTCTGTGAATAAGTATTAAGCGTTATTACATTTTACCAAATCATTCAGAATAGGGCAAATTCACCCAGTTAAATAATTTTTTTAAGAAAATCAGCGCAAAGCGTTATTTAATGTAGTAAAAAAATACCCACCGTTTTTTGGTGGGTTTTGAAATTTAATAGTTTTTTAGAAAGGGCTAGCGGACAGCCGCGAGCCAAACTGCGCTGCCACCTTTATATTCGGGATCTGCTGGGCGGTAAGCTTTAATTTTTTTACCATCATGATATTCCCCGAACGAAATAAAACACAAACGACCATTGGCATCTTTCCAGAGAACATCAATGATGCGCGCTTTCTGAAAAATAGAAGGATTTTTTTTAAGTATGTCGACCACTTCGTAAGGATTGGCCCACCGTTTATAGCCACGGCTTTTAAGCTCAACTTCAGCTACGTTATAACGCAGGCTGACACCCTTATGGAAAAATTCAACAGGAATCTTGATTTTTTTATTTTTCGGCATAGTCGAAATCACATCATCATCGAATTCAATCTCCCAACCATTTTTCCTGAAAAAAGAGAACATTTTCTGCGCCGTTTGATTATAATTTGGTTTAGATAACCTTCTAAATACATTTTTAGCATCTTCTCGTAAGTCTTCAGCAACATCTCTTAGCGGGAAATAAAGTAAGCTGTTTAGTAAGTACTTAGCACGCACCTCGTTATTGAGAATTAGCCGCGCGTCTTTATTGCTTAATCCTAAACATTTAGGGTTATTACGCAAAATACCGAAAATCATGTTTATTAATTTTGAAACTAGAGCCTGCTTGTCTGAAATTTTTAAATTTTTTCTTGCTCTTACTTCTGTCATGATATCCTCCTGTTAGTCAAATTTTTTTATAAAGAACAATTTTTCTGCGAAATGCAGATTAAGGTAATATTTACCAATAACATATTAGATTATCACGCGAAAGACCGCTTGTCAAACATTAAAAAACACCCTGCAAAGGCAGGGTGTTTTTGCTATGTAAGTGTTAATTTTTCGTCGCTTGCTCTTTGACGATGAATTTTTTTATGTCTTCAACCGTGTTCATTAGCTGCGCCGGGAAAATGATGGTGGAATTTTTTTCAATGCTGATTTCGGCCAGAGTCTGTAAGTTCCTTAATTGCAGGGCGATCGGGTGCTCGGCCATAATGTCGGCGGCTTGGCCTAATTTTTCCGAGGCTAAGAGTTCGCCTTCGGCCGCGATGATTTTAGAGCGCTTTTCTCTTTCGGCTTCGGCCTGTTTAGCCATGGCGCGCTGCATGTTTTCCGGCAGTTCAATATCTTTTATTTCTACGAGTTCTACGACTACGCCCCAAGGTTCGGTATGGGCGTCTAAAACTATGCGGATTTCTTTATTGATGGCGTCTCGCTCGGATAAAACTTCGTCCAATTGAAAGCGTCCGACAATATTTCTGACCGTGGTTTGCGCGATTTGGTCAATGGCCTGGCGCACGTTTTCTATGGCCACGATGCTTTTTATGGCGTCAATAACTTTAAAATAAGCCACAGCCGAGATATCCACCGAGACGTTGTCTTTAGTAATGATTTTTTGCGGCGGGATCGGCATGGTCATGGTCCTGAAATCAACTTTGCGCATCCATTGAAAATACGGGATGATCCAGTTTAAGCCCGGCTCTCTGACCGAGATAATTTTTCCCAGGAAAAATACCACGCCTTTTTCATACTGCTGGACCACTTTAAAACCTGGCAAAACAATGAAGACGATGATAAAAAACAGGACATACAATAATGATGGCATAAATTTTAAATTTAATCCTCCTTCGCTAGAACTTCGGAGGACAAGTAAATTAATAATAGCTTAATATTAGCAGAAGATAATTAAAAAAGCAATTCTTGCGATATGGCGGATAGCCGCCTTGTTTAAAGATTAAGCCGCTTGCCAATAAGCGGTTAATTGGTTAAAATAAAGGCTCTTAAGCGGCCGTGAAGAAAGTTTGTTTTTCTGCGTATTACTAAGTAAGAGCTTAGACGAGACAGCTTATGATTAATAATGAGCAAGCGCAAAAATTAAGCGACGAAGAAATCGCGCGGTTAAGCCTGGAAAATCGGGATTATTTTTTATTGATTATCAACCGCTATAAAGAAAAATTGTTAAGATATGTCCGGCGGCTGTCTAATATAAGTTCTGAAGACGCGGACGATTTATTGCAGGAAATTTTTTTGAAAGTTTATTTGAATCTTAATGATTTTGACGAAGATTTAAAATTTTCCTCCTGGATTTACGCGATCGCCCGCAACCAAACGATCAGCCATTATCGCAAGCTTAAAGTCAGGGCCGAGGGGCACGCGGTGGCGATTGATGATAAAAATTTTAAAGAAATCATGTCTGATTTTGACATTAAAAAAGACATGGACACGGGCTATTTAAGAGAGAATATTTTAAAGATTTTAGATAAGCTGGACGGAAAATACCGCGAAATCTTAATATTGAAATTTTTTGAAGAAAAAGATTATCGGGAAATTTCCGATATTATCAAGCGGCCGGTCGGCACGGTCGGCTCGCTGATGAATAGAGCTAAAGCGGAGTTTAGGAAAAAATTAATCGGGCAGAATATTAAATTATAAATATATGGCCTTGGACAAAAATTTTGAGGAAGAATTCCTCCATAAAATTGAAGCTGAAAAAATTCAGCCTAAGCCGAGATGGCGGTTTTTATTAAAAAATTATGCTGTCTGGGGCGCGGGTATTTTAGCGCTTTTCTTCGGGGCGATTTCCGTGTCGCTGATATTTTATATGAGCCGCTATAATGATTTGGAAGTTTACGGCCGGTCCGGCGGCCGGCTTTGGGAGAAATTATTATTGTTAATCCCGATTTTTTGGCTTGCCTGTCTGGCTATTTTCGCGCTGGCGGTTATTTATAATGTTAAACATACTAAAAAAGGCTATCGCTATCCGCTGTTTTTAATTATTTTGGGAATAATAGCGGCCAGCGTAATTTTCGGAGGAATTTTTTACGCCGTTGGTTTTGGCGAAAAAATAGACGATAGTTTTAGCCGGCACGCGCCATTTTACGACCGCCTGATTAATCCGCGGATTGATTTCTGGTCGCAGCCGGAAGAGGGCAGGCTGATGGGCATGATAATTTCGCGAGTTGATGATGACATTTATATTTTAGCCAATAGGGAAAGGCAGGAATGGAAAGTGCTGACTAAGGGCGCGAAGCCGGTGCCGGGCGCCGAGGCGGTTGAATTAAAAGTCGGCCGGCCGGCGCGCTTTATCGGCAAGATTCAGGCCGAACGCGAATTTAGCGCTACTGAAATTTTACCCATGATGCCGGGCAAGGGCTTTTTTGAAAAAGCCGGATTGATGAAGCGGAGATTTCCCTGCCCGGCGGCTGAAAACGCCGACCGTTTTGGCGATTGCCAAAAATACAATGGAATGCCGGAGAAATTTTAATGATTTTTTGAAGAAATTTTTTTCTCTTGCGTAATAGTCAATAGGGGATGGCCAAGCCCGGAGATTTCTAATAAATCAATAATTTCTATCCGCTATATGCCGCCTTGGGTAATGGGGAAGCCAAACGGCTTATAGCTTTAGACAATAAAATCATGAAAAAATCTTATATTATTTCCGGAGTAGCCGCTTTAATCATCTTCGCCGCGGCCGCCAGCGCGGTTTCAATCGCTTCGGCGGCCGGCAACGCTAATGGGAATTTCGGCGGATTTTGGAAAAACAGGGGGCAAAACGCCAATTTAACCGCTGAACAGAAAACGGCTAAGCAAGCCGAGGCTCAAACTAAAGTTGACGCGGTCAGAGCGGCTTTAAACGCCGGCGACTATAATGCCTGGGTTAAGGCGGTAGGCGAAAACGCGCCGATCTTAAAACAGATTAACGTCGCTAATTTCAATCGTTTCGTAGAAGCTTATAAGCTGGAGCAGCAAGCGGATGCCATCAGGCAAGAATTAGGCGTTAACAGAGGCGCCGGCTGTTTAGGCGGAGGCGGGGGAATGTCCGGCTTCGGGCGATTACGGCAATAAATTAAAATAATGGGCATATATCATAAAAATATATATGGCATGATAAAGGATGGCTCAATTTAATATTGGCCATTCTTTATTATATAAATAAAAATATGACACAAAGAATTTTTAGCGCTATTAAGAATCATAAAATAATCGCTTTTTTTATGATTTTAATAATTAGCGGCGGCGGTTATTACGGCTATAATAAATATAAGGCTGGCAATATCCAGCCAAGCTATATTACTTCAGCCGTTGAGCAAGGCACTTTAATCACCTCGGTTTCTTCCAGCGGCCAGATTTCCGCTTCCAACCAAGTTGATGTTAAAGCCAAAGTTTCCGGCGATATTGCTAAAATTGCCGTCGTCAGCGGACAGGAAGTTAAGAGCGGAGGGCTAATCGCGCAGATTGACGCTAGAGACGCTTATAAAACGGTTAGAGACGCTCAATCCAGTTTGCAAAGCGCTCAATTGGCCATGGATAAATTAAAGCAGGCGGCTAGCGCTAATTCCCTTTCGCAAGCCGAGAATTCGGTTGCCAGCGCCCAAACCAGCTTGGATAAACTTAAATTGTCCCAGCCGATTGATTATCAAAACGGCAAAGATTCTTTGCAAAATGCCCAAACTAATTTAGGTAAAGCCTATAGCGACGCTTTTAATGATATTTCTAATACTTTTTTAAGTTTGCCCGACATGGTTGTTTCGCTGGATGATATTCTTCATAGCGAGGAAATAAGCGCCAGCGAGGCTTCTTTAGACATCGGGCAAATAAATACCGCCGTGCTTTTAAATTCAACTTTTGAATATGGAATCGATCGGTCAAAAATTATATCATATCAGGCAGGCGCGGAAAATGATTACGCGGCGGCTCTTAAGGTTTACGATCTGGCTTATCAAGATTTTAAAAATGCCAGTATTTATTCAGCGCCTCAAGCCGTGGAAAATCTGCTGGATAAAACATTCACGGCCGCTAAAGCGATTGCCCAAGCGGTCAAGAGCGAAAACAATTATTTAACCACTTGGTCCGACTTTCGCGTTCTAAGGGACCAGTCTGTTTTTACTCAAGTTACTGCCTATAAAACTGATTTGGCGGCCTACGCCGGCCAGACTAATACATTTTTATCAAATTTGTTGTCGGCGCAGGCGGCTATTAAAACTTATAAAGACGCCATCGCCGCGGCTAACAATAATTTAAAAACATTAACCCAAAATCAGCCTTTGGATTTAGCCGCCTCTGAAAATAGCTTAAGAGAAAAACAAGCCGCGCTGGCTGAATTGAAAGGCGGCGCCGATCCGTTGGATATCAAATCGCAGGAATTGTCGCTCCAGCAAAAACGCAACGCGCTTTATGACGCGCAAATTGCTTTAGCCGATTATGCCGTTAAAGCTCCGTTTGACGGCATAATCGCCGCGGTTAATTTAAAAGCGGGCGATTCGGCGTCAGGCGCCATCGCTACGATTATGACTAAGCAGCGCATCGCGGAAATTTCTTTAAATGAAGTTGACGCGGCTAAGATAAAAATAGGCGATAAGGCGACGCTTACTTTTGACGCGCTTGACGGACTTAGCATCAGCGGCCAAGCCGCGGAAATTGATTCGCTGGGCACGGTAACCCAGGGCGTGGTTACCTATAATGTAAAAATTGTTTTTGACACGCAAGACGACCGCGTTAAGTCAGGCATGAGCGTTAACGCGACTATTATTACAGGCGTTAAAACCGACGTTTTGATGGCGCCTAACTCGGCGGTTAAAACCGATGCTAACGGTGGCAGTTATGTTCAGACGCTTGATTCAGCCGGCCAGCCGCAGAACATTACGGTTCAGATCGGCCTGGCCAATGATGCTAATACGGAAATAATCAGCGGCTTGAATGAAGGCGATAAAGTTATCACCCAGACAATAACTTCCGGCGCGGCTAAAACCACGACAGCACAAACCGGCAATGGCGGAGGCATAAGAATACCGGGCATCGGCGGCGGCCGTTAAGGCAAAGCGGCTTTAGGTTCGCGATTAATTTATTCAAATTAAAGCCAATGATTAAATGTGAAAATATATACAAATCATATAGCACCGGCGGCGTTGAAACCGAAGTTCTTAAAGATGTTTCTTTTTCTATTAATGACGGCGAATTTATCGCCATTATCGGTCCGTCCGGTTCAGGCAAGTCAACTTTAATGCATATTCTAGGCGCGCTGGATATTCCGACCAGCGGCAAATATTATTTAGGCGGCAAAGACGTTTCGGCTTTATCCGAAGATGAGTTGGCGCGGATAAGAAAAGAAAAAATCGGCTTTGTTTTTCAAGCCTTTAATTTATTATCCCGCGCGACGGTGTTGCGCAATGTCATGCTGCCTTTGGTTTACGCCGAGATACCGGCCGAACAGCGCGAAAAAAAGGCTAGAGAAGCTTTAACGCAAGCCGGTTTGGCTGAATCGCATTTCAGCCATCTTTCCAACCAGCTGTCCGGCGGGCAAATGCAAAGAGTGGCTATTGCCCGGGCTTTAGTCAATAATCCGGCTATAATTTTAGCCGACGAGCCGACCGGCAATTTGGATTCAAAAACCGGCGATGTGGTTTTGGAAACTTTTCGCAGTTTAAACGCGCAAGGCCGGACGATTATATTAATTACCCATGAACAATACGTGGCCGAGCACGCGGATAGGATAATTATGATTAAGGACGGGATGATTGTGAGCGACAGAAAGAATGATCACAGGAGAATAAATGGCATAAAATAAAAAATATATGTTGATTTACGATTTATTCCAAGAAAGTTTTCTGGCTTTATCAAGCAATAAAATTAGGTCAAGCCTGACTATTTTAGGCATAGTTATCGGCGTGGCTTCGGTTATCGCCATGGTTTCCATCGGCCAGGGTTCTCAAGCCTCAATTGAGTCCAGCATCCAATCCATCGGTTCAAATTTGATTATGGTTATGCCGGGCGCCCAGCGCGGTTTCGGCGGCGGCGCCAGCTCGGCTCGAGGCAGCGCCCAATCTTTAAAGCAGGCTGACGCTGACGCTATTAAAAAAGAAGTTGTTTCAGTTAAAGCGGTTGCTCCGGATTTATCCCAAAGATATCAGATCACGGCTAAAGGCACTAATAGCAATACTTCGGTTGACGGCGTGACTGCCGCTTACGCGGAAGTCAGAAGCGTAAAGATAGAGCAAGGCTCATTTATAACCGATCAAAATAATTCCGGTTTATCTAAGGTCGCGGTTTTAGGCCCGACTACGCGCGATGATCTGTTCGGCGCCAATGCCGCCAATGTAATCGGTCAGGCGATTAAAATTAATAAAATTGAATTTAAGGTTATCGGCATTACGCAAGCTAAGGGCGGCAGCGGTTTCTCCAACCAAGATGATATAATTTATATACCTTTATCCACTATGCAGAGATATTTAGCCGGCGCCGATTATGTTTCCACTATCAGCATTGAGGCTGAAAATTCCGATGACATGGCTACGGTTCAAGAGCAGGTTAACAGTTTGCTTATGGCCAGGCATAAAATTTCCGATGCGTCGTCGGTTGATTTTAATATTTTAAACCAATCGGATATCGTGGCCACGGCTTCAAGCGTTACCGGCACTCTTACTATGCTGCTCGCCGCTATCGCCGGGATTTCTTTGATCGTCGGCGGTATCGGCATTATGAATATGATGCTGACGACCGTTACCGAGCGGACCAAAGAAATCGGCTTGCGCAAAGCCATCGGCGCGTCCAGGCAGGATATTAGCAGCCAATTTTTAGTTGAAGCCATTATGCTGACGTTATTGGGCGGCATTATTGGCATTTCTCTGGGTTGGCTGATTTCTTTGGCCGTATCCAGTTTTGCCGGTTTAGCTACTGTGGTTTCGACGATGTCGATTATTTTAGCTTTTGGCGTGTCGGCGGCTATCGGTTTGATTTTCGGCTATTATCCGGCCCGCCGGGCGTCAAAATTAAATCCGATTGAAGCTTTAAGGTTTGAATAATAATTTACAATATTTTTATGCAGAATAAAATGTTAATTGGTTTTATCATCGCAGTAGTCGTAGTTGGAGCCGGCTCTTTTTATGGCGGCATGCAGTATGGCAAAAATCAAACTAGCGCCCAGAATAATGCTGCGCGCCAACAAAGATTTGGGCAAGGCGCCGGGCCGGCTCAAGGCGGGCAATTTAATCGTCAAGGCAGAGTAGCCGGCGGCGGGTTTGTTAATGGCGATATTATCGCCAAAGATGATAAAAGCGTAACGGTTAAATCGGCTGATGGCGGATCAAAAATAGTTTTTTTATCAGGCGCGACGCAAATAATGAAATCGGTTGATGGTTCTTTGGTTGACTTGGAGATGGGGGAAAATGTTATGATAACCGGCAGCGCTAATTCGGACGGCAGTCTAACCGCGCAGTCCATTCAATTGCGTCCGGCCGCGCCCTTAACCGCGACTTCAACGCCAAAATAATAATTAGCAGATTATTAAAATAAAAAACGCTCCGCGAATCGCGGAGCGTTTTTTTATGTGAGATTTTTATAAAGCGATTTTTATCCCCGGACCCATAGTTGAGCTGATGTAAGCTTTTTTGATATAGATGCCCTTGGAAGTCGCCGGTTTGGCTTTTCTGATCGCTTCTAAAAGCGTTTCAAAATTTTGCGTTAATTTGCCGGTCTCAAAAGAAATTTTGCCGATAGCCACGTGCACATTGCCGGTATCGTCATTTTTTAAGCTTATTTTGCCTTTTTTCAGTTCCAGAACGGCTTTAGCCGGGTTAGGCGTAACAGTTTCGTTTTTAGGCGAAGGCATCAGGCCGCGGGTGCCTAAAATTTTAGCGATTGATGATAAATTTTTCATCATGGCCGGTTCAGCTACGGCTACCTGGAAATCGGTTTTCTCGGTTTTTTTAATTTCGTTAATCAATTCTTCGCCGCCGACATAATCAGCGCCGGCCTTACGGGTTTCTTCTTCTTTGGCCGGGGTGACAAAAGCCGCCACTTTAATGGTTTTGCCCGTGCCGTTAGGCAGGGAAACGGCCAGTCTGACTTGCTGTTCGCCTTTTTTAGTGTCAATGCCCAAGCGGAAATGGATTTCCAGCGAAGCGTCAAATTTTGTTTTAGATAATTTTTTGGTCAATTCAACGGCTTCCGCGATCGGATAAGCTTTATTGACGTCATATTCAACCGTGGCTTTAGTTTTTTTTGTCATAATTTTTTTCGTGGTATTAGCGCCCCGCGTTTGCGGGGCTCCCACAAATTAGTGATTAAATTTTCAATTATTTTATTTCTACGCCCATCTGCCTGGCCGTGCCGGCGATAATTTTCATGGCCGCTTCAATATCATTGGCGTTAAGGTCGGGCATTTTAATCTCGGCGATTTCTTTAAGCTGGGCCTTGGTGATTGAACCGACTTTTTCCGTTAAAGGCTTGCCCGAGCCTTTGGGGATTTTTGCCAATTTTTTGATTAATTCCGAAGCTGGAGGAGTTTTTAGGATAAAAGTATAAGTTCTATCTTCAAAAACAGTAATTTCCACCGGCGTGATATCGCCCATTTTATCTTTGGTTTTTTCGTTGAAAGCTTGGCAGAATTGCGCGATATTTAAGCCGTGCTGGCCTAAAGCCGGACCTACCGGAGGCGCGGGATTAGCCTGGCCGGCCGGAATTTGCAATTTTATTTTGGTTAATATTTTCTTGGCCATACTGGTTAGTTTTTATTATTTAATAATCTTCCAACCCCGACGAATCTACAAATTAACTACAAATACTACAAATATTAAGAAGCTTGATTTGTAGATTCGTAGCAGATTCGTTGATTTGTGGGATTTATATTTTCTTAATTTGTAAGAAATCAAGCTCCACCGGAGTTTCTCGGCCGAACATGGAAACCACGACTTTGATTTTGCCTTTAGCCTCGTCAATGTCGGCCACTTTGCCTTCTAAATTTTTAAACGGCCCGTCAATGATCCGCACCGGCGAATTGATTGAAACGTCAATTTTAAATTTAGGCTCTTCAACGCCCATGCGTTTTTGCAGATCTTTTATTTCATGTTCCGAGATCGGGGTCGGAATAGTGCCGGTGCCGATAAAGCCGGTGACGTTAGGCGTATTCCTGACTACGTACCAGGAATCGTCGTTAACGATCATTTCCACTAAAACGTAGCCGGGAAAGATTTTTTCTTCAATGATTTTCCGTTTGCCGTTTTTAATTTTAATCTTTTTTTCCGTAGGGATTAAAATATTATAAATCTTATTTTCCATGTCCATGGATTCGATTCTTTGTTTTAAATTCTGCGAGACGTTTTCTTCATAACCGGAATAAGTGTGTAAAACGTACCAGCGCCGGCCTTGATTTAATGTTTGTTTAGCCATATGGAGACGATTATTTATTGATAATTAAATATTCCAGGCCTTTGGTAAAAATGAGGTCTAGAAGGCCCAAAAACAAAGCCACTCCCACGCTGATAAAAATCACCAGCAAAGTATAATTATAGGTTTCTTTTTTAGTCGGCCAAGCGACTTTTTTCATTTCTTCAATTGAGGCTTTGATGTAATTGATTATTTTATCCATATTGTTCTATTAAAAAACAGCCCTGGCGGGCGGCGTTTATTTATGTTTATATCTTACACAATACTTAAAAGGCTGTCAAGCGCTTGGTTTAATTGGCTGAAATATGGTATAATATTATTAAGAAATTTTCAATTTTCAATTTTCAATTTTCAAACAATTTTCAAAGCTATAATTATTAATGAATTAATTTAATTAGAAATTAAAACATTAATTCATTGTTTAGAAATTAGAAATTAGAAATTGAAAATTTATGTCAAATAGCTTTATCTTTTACGGCCTGCAGATATTAATTGAATTGATTCAGGATATTTTATATTTTCCCGCCTGGTGGTATTCGCGCGGGCTGTTAAATATAATCATGGGCGTGATGAATTTTTTAATAAACAAGCAAAAATCTTTGGCGCTTTTCGTCTGGGTAAAAAATATTTTCCGCCCGATGTACGCTCAATATGATTGGCAGGGTATGCTGATCAGTTTTTTTATGCGCCTGGTGCAGATTATTTTCAGAAGCATTGTTATGCTGTTATGGCTTATTTTTTCTCTGGCCGTTATTATTTTTTGGATTTTATTTCCGGTTTTTGTTATTTATGAAATTATTTTTCAGTTTTTATAAATTGTATTTGCGCATTAAGCTAAATTTTCATGCCCGAAGAAAATAAAAAATCAAAAATTCAATTTATAGTTTGCGACTTCTGCGCCGGCGCCGGCAAGTCGGGCTCCGGTTCGGCTTGCAAAAATTGCTCCGGCGCGGGCGTGATAGCTTTTTACGCCGGCAGATTTTTTTATTGGAATCTGCTTATAAGCGTCCCGGCCATAAAATTGCGGCATTTAAAAAATGGCTTAAATTTAGTTGTGAATTCATTGGCCTATATTTTAGGCTTAGCCGGCTTAATGGCTTTAGCTTATTGGGTTTGGCGAGCGAGCGAACATACGCAGACCCTGGAAGCTTTTTCTTTTTGGCGCGTGAAAAGCCCGCTGATTTTAACTTTTTGGATCAGCTTATTGGCTGATATGTTTGTAATTTACCGCTTAAGCCAAGCGGAAGCGGCGCGGCGGAAGATAACCAAGCCTAAGTATGATCAAACGGCAAAATATAATTCTCCGAATAATTGGTCTGAATTTAATAAAGTAAAGGGCAAATATAAAGTTGAAGTTTCCAGCGGTTTCAGCCTGTCCGCGCTTAAGGCGATTGAGCAAGCTTTTAATTTGGCCGATTACGCTAAGCATGGCCGGGTCAGGCCGATCCATTTATTTTTTAGTTTACTTAAAGACAGGGGGGTGGCGGCGATTTTTTCCCGACTGAATATTGATTCGGCTAAGCTAATCGCTAAATTAAAAAACCAATTATTGGCTTTAGAGGCGGGAAACGAACAAACCGTGATAGCGGCGGAAGTTAAAGAGATTTTTTTTGAAAGCTATATCAGCGCTTTGAATTCCGGGCAAAAAAGGGTAGAGCCGGCTCATTTTATTTTGCCGATTTTAGCCCGGGATAAAAATTTAAGCGAGTTGCTTTACGATCTGGATATTGACCATGATAAAATAAATAATGTTATCCAATGGTTTATTATCGGCGAGCGTTTGATGGATAATTACCGCCTGTACCGCAAAGCTTCGCGTTTTAAGCCGGCGACTTCTATGGACCGCGCTTATACGGCCGTGGCCACGCCGATCTTAAACCATTTCGCTTATGATTTGACTTTGGCCGCTAAATGGGGCCGGCTGGAATTATGCGTTGGCAGGGAAGATGAAGTTAAAGAAATTTTTCAAATTTTAGAAAGCGGTAAAAATGGAGTTTTGCTTTCCGGCCCGGCGGGCGTTGGTAAAAAAATGATTATCGGGCAAATCGCCAAAGCCATGGTGGAGGAAGACGTGCCGAAAATGCTAAGAGACAAACGGCTTTTGGAATTAGACATAACGCGCCTCTTAAGCGGAGCCTCGGCGGCCAAAGCCGAAGAAAGGCTTTTGGTAATAATTGATGAAGTGGCCCGCGCCGGCAATATTATTTTATATATTAATGATATTGAAAATTTAATGGGCATTACGGCCGGCGGCGAAGAGAGTTTTGAGCTGTCGGAAGTTTTAGTTAGCGCCGTTGGCCGGCATAATCTTATTTGTCTGGCTAGCGCCAGCCAGGATAATTATGCCAAATATATTGAGAATAAACCCTTAGGCAATATCATGGCTAAAGTGGAAGTCGAAGAACCGGATAATAATTTAGCCATTCAGATGCTGGAAAGCAAGATCGGATTTTACGAAGCCAAATATAAAGTTTATTTTACCTATTCAAGCATCGCTAAGGCCGTGGAATTATCGGCTAAATATATTTATGATAAATATTTGCCGGCTAAAGCGGTTGATATTTTAGAAGCCATCGCGGTTAAAGTTTCTAAAACCAAAGGCCTAAACAGCCTGGTTGATGTTGAAGACGTGGCGGAAATTATCAGCCAAAAAACGAAAATCCCTTTGACGAAAATTACCGAGAAAGAAAGCGAAGTTCTGCTTAATTTGGAAGAAAAAATACATAACCGCATGATTGGGCAGGCCGAAGCCGTTAATATGGTGGCGGCGAGTTTAAGGCGGGCGCGCACCGAGTTAAGAGAGCAAAAGCGGCCGATCGCCAATTTTCTATTTTTAGGACCGACCGGAGTCGGTAAAACCGAATTGGCTAAAACCGTGGCCGAAGTTTATTTCGGCGACGAGGATTATATGGTTAGGCTGGACATGAGCGAATACCAGCGGCCGGAGTCAATAGAAAAAATGATCGGTTCGCCGGACGGAATTTTAGGCTATTTAACCGAGGCCGTGCGTAAAGCGCCGTTTTCTTTGATATTGTTGGATGAGCTGGAAAAAGCGCATCCGGAAATTTTAAATTTATTTTTGCAAGTTATGGACGACGGCCGCTTAACCGACGGATCGGGCCGGACGATTGATTTTACTAATAGCATTATTATCGCCACTTCCAATATCGGCGCGGTTTATATCCAGGACCAAATTAAGGCCGGCGCCGCTTTAGAGCAAATAAAGCAATCGCTCATAAACGATCAGCTTAACAAATATTTAAAGCCGGAATTAATAAATCGTTTTGACGGCGTAATCGTCTTTAAGCCGCTGGAGATTTTGGAAGTTGAAAGCATTGCTAAACTGATGCTAAATAAAGTTAGAAAAATGCTGGAAGCCAAAGGCATCGGCTTGGAGTGCGATGAAGCCGGTATAAAAAAAATCGCCGCTTTAGGCTTTGACCCTAAATTCGGCGCTCGGCCTTTAAGGCGTTTGATTCAGGAAAAAATTGAAAACGAAATCGCCAATAAAGTTTTGGCCGACGGGCTTAAAAGAAGGGATACGGTAGTGATTGACGGCGAAGTTAAAATCAGCGTGAAAAAGGGGAGAGAGTTATAAATAATTTTACCAACTGCATAATAGAAAAAACAAGGGAAAAAGAAAAGGACGACTTGGCATAAATTTTCCACGTAAGAAAATTTATATGCCATGTCGTCCCGGAAATTTTGGAAGAAATATTAACTGATGGATATTTCGTTAATATTTCCTCCATCTGTTACTTCGAGGAATTTCTGACCGGTCGGGGGGGTGCCATTAAGCTTTCTTAATTTACATAAGGCCTTGTCTGGGTCTATCATTACAGCTTTTGTGCCTTTGTTTTCTCTTGCGATTTTTCCCATCGCTTCCATAACCAAACCAAAATTGCCGCCAACTTTGCTACCTGTAGCAGCTGCTACAAATGCCACTTTTGCTCCGCCCAGGTCAGTATTAGCCGAGATCCTCATTATTACCCCTCCTGTTTTGCAATAAAAGTAAGTGTTTTCAAGTTTTCAACAACGTTTTTCTTAATTAATCTAATTTTCACCTCCTTTTTTATGTGCGATTAGGATAATTAATTAAATTATCCATAAAAATATATTATAGCTTAATTTCAGAAAAAAAGCAAATTTATATTGTGGAAAACTAAATATATGCTGTTTTATCTTCAAATTTTCATAACAACTTTGCTTCTAACCGTTGGGCTGACTTTTTTAGTTATGAAACTGGCAAAGAAACTGAAAATCGTTGACAAGCCTGATCGGGAGAGAAAAATTCATGATCGGGCAACGCCGCTACTCGGCGGCTTGGCTATCTTCGCGGCTTTTTTTATTATTTTATATTTTACCCATGACAAGCTTCTGACCGGCGATCTTCTGCCGCGGCACTGGCTGGGATTTTTTAGCGGCGCCTGTTTTTTAATGATCGGCGGCTGGCTGGACGATAAATATAATTTAAAACCGGCTTGGCAGATTATTTGGCCGGCGCTGGCGATCGTGAGCGTTATCGCCGGCGGCGTGCAGATTGAAAAAATTACCAATCCCTTCGGCGGTTTTATTTATTTGGGCGCTTTGTCGGCTGTTTTAATCGCTTTGTGGCTCTTAGGCATGATGTATACGACTAAGCTTTTGGACGGGCTTGACGGCTTAGTCAGTGGCATGACGGCTATCGGCGCGCTAGTGATTTTTTTATTTACCATGAGCGAGAAATATTATCAGCCCGACATCGGTCTGGCCGCTTTGATTTTAGCGGCCGCGACGCTCGGCTTTTTATTTTTTAACTGGCATCCGGCGAAAATATTTTTAGGCGAAGGCGGGTCGCTTTTTCTAGGCTACGCCCTAGGCGTGCTTTCAATCATCTCGGGCGGTAAAATCGCCATCGCCTTATTGGTTATGGGCATACCGGTATTAGACGTGGCCTGGACTATCATTAGGCGCTTGGTTGCCGGTAAAAATCCTTTTAGGTTCGCGGATAATAAGCATCTGCATTTTCGCTTGTTAAATATGGGCCTAGGCGTTAAAAAATCAGTTTTACTTTTTTACGGCGTTTCCATTATTTTCGGCTTATCCGCCTTATTTTTGCAAAGCCAAGGCAAGGCGCTGGCCTTAGCCGCGCTCTTGGCTATTATGATATCGGTTATTATGTTTTTCGCTTATCTTGACAGAAAGAATAAAGTAGTTTAATATTATCTCATAACGCCTCACTTTCGTGAGCTTTTATTTTTAAATAATGTTTTTATTCACCCCGTTAGATATAATTGATAATTATAATGTTATCAATATAACAATCGGGGTTTATCAAATTATATGGCAATTAAAAAAGATGAGATATCTAACGGGGTAAAAATAGCAGTTATTAAAACCGGCGGCAAGCAATATAAAGTTAGCCAAGGGCAGAATTTGAAAATTGAGAAAATTGACGCCGAAGTCGGCGCGGTTTTAAAGTTTCCGGCTTTGCTTATAGCCGAAGAGGAAAATATTAACTTGGGCAAGCCTTTATTGGGCGAGATAGTTGAAGGCAAAATTTTAGAGCAGGGCAAGGGCAAGAAAGTCAGCGTGGTAAAGTTTAAAAACAAAACCAGATATAAAAGAAACGTCGGCCATCGTCAGCCGTATACCAAAGTGGAAATAACCAAGATTGCATAACAAAAATCCCGCGCTTAGCGGGATTTTTAAATTTGTTTGTCATTGCGAGCGACTGCAAGGAGCGCGGCAATCTAACGAACTATTTTATTAAATTATAGATTTGTTTTTAACACAAAGGTTTATTATATTAAATTGTCCGTGAGATTGCTTCGTCGCTATCGCTCCTCGCAATGACAAAAGTATTACATCTCGTTCCTGTATTTCAGCGCGTTGGATAAAGTTATCTCGTCCGCGTATTCAAGGTCCGCGCCCATGGGCAGGCCTTTGGCCAGGCGGGTGATTTTTATTTTGTAAGGCTTTAATAATTTCACGATGTACATGGCCGTGGTTTCGCCTTCTAGATCCGGGTTAAAAGCCAGAATAATTTCTTTGGCGCTATTTTGCTTTAAGCGGTTTAACAGAGTTTTGATATTCAGCTGGTCCGGCTTTACGCCTTCAATGGTATTGATGACTCCGCCTAAAATATGGTAAAGCCCGCTGTATTGCTTGGTGGCTTCAATGGCCAGCATATCCCGCGTATCCGCGACCAAGCAAATAACCGAGCGGTTTCTTTTCGCGTCAGAGCAGATTTGGCAAGGATTGGCTTCGGCGATAGACAAACAGGTTTGGCAGACCGCGGTTTTTTCTTTAACTTCGGCGATAGCCTGAGCAAATTGCTGCAGCCATTCCGGATGCTGGTTTAATAAATAAAAAACATAACGTTCGGCGGTTTTCGGGCCGACCGTCGGCAGTTTGGAAAAATATTCAATTAAGTTTTGGATGGAAGAAGGGTAGCGCATATAAATAATAAATGACAAATGATTAATTTCTAATGACAAATTAATGCCAAAATACCAATGTCAAATAATTATTTGTCATTTGTCATTGGAAATTTGACATTCCGCTTATGCCGCCCATGTCCTGCACTTTTTTGGCCATGAGCTTTTGCGCTCGCTTGATAATTTCGTTTATGACGTCGGTTAAAATATTTTCCAGCTTTTCTTTAGAAATCTCGGCGCTTAGGGAAAGGCTGGTAATTTCCATATTGCCGTTCATGGTTATTTTAACGCCATTTTTTTCATACTCAACCGATTCTTGTGCTAAAGCATTCTGTAAAGTTTTGGCTTGGTTTCTTAGGTCTTTAAACTGTTTTAATTTGTTGAACATGTTTTTTAGTTTATTGAATTAGTATTCCGGCGGAGCTTCTTGGCCGGTTTTTTCCATATTTTTAAAGCTGACCGTATCTTCGTCAAAGAATAAATTAACTTTGCCGGTCGGCCCGTTTCTATGCTTGGCAATATATATTTCAGCCAGATGTTTCTCGCTCTCGGACAGTTCATCGTAATTATAGCCTCGGTCGGCGGCTTTCCTATAAATAAACATAACTACGTCCGCGTCCTGCTCAATTGAGCCCGACTCCCTTAAATGGGATAGTTTCGGTATGGCCGGCCTGGATATTTCCGCGGCGCGCGATAATTGCGATAAAGCAAAGACCGGTATATTAAGTTCGCGGGCGATGCCTTTAAGCCCGCGGGTGATTTCCGAAACTTCCTGCACGCGGTTATCGCCGTATTTGCCCCGGCCTTCCATTAATTGCAAGTAGTCAATAATTAATAAGCCCAAGCCTTTTTCAACTTGCAGCCGGCGCGCTTTAGTTCTTATTTCCATAATATTGGAGCTGGCTGAATCGTCAATATAAATCGGCGCTTCGGATAATCGGCCCATAGCGTCGCCGATGCGCGAAAAATCATTATCTTCTTCTTTGTCCGATAATTTTCCCGTGCGCATGCGCCATAAGCTGACGTTAGCCTGGGCGCAAAGCATGCGGTCGACTAATTGCTCTTTGCTCATTTCTAGAGAAAATATGCCGACCGGAACTTTGCTGATAAGGGCTGATTGTCTGGCGATATCAAGGGCTAAAGAAGTTTTTCCCACGCTCGGCCTGGCGGCTAAAATTATTAAATCCGATTTTTGCAAACCGGCGAGCAAGTTATCAAGATCATGAAAACCCGTAGGCAAGCCGCGCAATTTTCCGCTTTGCTTATGCAGTTCGTCAATTCTGTCAAAAGCTTCGGTTAATAAGTTATCAATCGGCTGAAAAACATTTTTTAAATATTTTTGCGAAACGCCAAATAATTTCTGTTCGGCCTCATCAAGCAGTTTTTCAATTTCCTCGTCTTCGCGGTAGCCAAGTTCGGTTATTTCGGCCGAAGCGGATAACAGGCGCCTTAAAGTGGCTTTGCGCTGGATAATGGCGGAGTAATGGACTACGTGCGCCGAAGTGGCCACAGTATTGCCCAATTCGGCTATATAAGTCCGTCCGCCCACGTCTGCTAATTTGCTTTTTTCTTCAAGTTTTGAGGTTAAGGTTAAAATATCAATCGGCTCATGGCGGGCGTAAAGCTCCCGCATGGTTTCATAAACAATGCCGTGGCTGTCTTTATAAAAATCTTCCGGGCGCAAAGTATCGGCGATTTTAAAAATCGCGTCTTTATCAATCATTAAACAGCCTAAAAGAGAGGCCTCGGCCTCAATATTTTGCGGCGGTAATTTTAAGATAGAAGTTTTATTGTCTGCCATATTTTTATAATACCTTGCAGGGCCGGTTTAAGCAAGAGTAAAATTTGCCGTTTTTTAAACTTTTCATCCACGTTTTTTCCACTACTGCCCATAGCCTATAACTCGCAACTCGTAACTAAAAATGCCGCAAAATAAGGAGTTGTGAGTTATGACCCGCCTGCCATACGGGCAGGGTTGCGAGTTGCGGGAGTTTTTCTTGCTATTTTTAAAGATATATGTTATTTTAATAATAATTAAGACATCCGTCAGCACGGATTTTTTAATTTTGCGCTGTTAGCTCAGCTGGTAGAGCAGCTCCCTTTTAAGGAGAAGGTCACAGGTTCGAATCCTGTACGGCGCACCATTTTATTTCGTCCTAAATCAAAAGTTAAAATTGCCGTCTTAGCTCAGCTGGTAGAGCAACGGTTTTGTAAACCGTAGGTCGTCGGTTCGAATCCGACAGACGGCTCTGAGAAAAATAAAAAATAAATATAAATATAAATCCAATTAAATAAGGGGGTGAGGAGAGATGATGCGCTCATTAAATGAAATTTTAGAAAATGTAAACAGTACCGTAGCCAATAGAATAAGCGCTTCCCGCATTTTGATGTTGCCATTCTATCTAATCTACCATTATATGGGCGAATATAGCATATCATTCGCTCTGGCTTTTTATATGGTAATCTCGGATTTTCTAGATGGGTATGTGGCGCGACTATACGGCGAGATTAGCGAATTCGGGAAAATTTTGGACCCGATAGCGGATAAGGCCGTTACTTTAACTTTGTTTGTCTCTTTATTGGCAGGCTCGTATGGTTTGATTGAACGGTCTCTTTGGCGCTCAATCATTATAACTTCGTTAGGTCTGTTGGCGTTGGAAGCAGTTCTTATTATTTTAGGGCATTGGGCGGCTAAGAAAAATTTGCATAATGGCTCTAATCTATTCGGGAAAGCTAAGATGATAACCGAGAGCTATATTTTTTTATTCGGTTATTATTTTTTCTTTCTCAACCCAGGCTTATCTCCATTGGCGGAAATCGGCAGATCAATTAATGATTTGCTCTATGTGGCCGTTGGACTAGCTTTTTTAAGCATAATAGGCCACATTACAGAAAAAAGATAACCAGGGCTACATACAATAGCCTAGAGCTTTCGCGAGAGAGCTCTTTTTTATGAAAAATATTAAAATAAAAATTTATACCTTAGGCTGTAAAGTTAATCAGTATGATTCGGGTAAACTAGCCGGCGAGCTGGTTCGGGCCGGCTTTATAACCGCGGACAAAAACGCCGATATAGCCGTAATCAATAGCTGCGCCGTGACTAAAACTGCCATAATTAAAAGCGGCCGCATGGTTAAATTGGCTAAAAAAGAAAACCCCAAAGCTAAAATCGTTTTAGCCGGCTGCTGGCCGAAAACCTATGGAATAAAGAATATTGCCGCTGATTTTATTATTGCCAAAGGCGAGGTCGGCGAGGCTATTAAAAAAATTGCGAATCGCTTCTCTCTATTTAAGGATAAGATCTTTACGCCGGCTATCGCCGAGCTCGCGCTAACCGGCCGGACAAGGTATTTTATAAAAATTCAGGACGGCTGCGAGCAGTATTGCAGTTATTGCGTTATCCCTTACGCGCGCGGCAAATTAATTAGCAGGGGAGAGAAAGAAATTATTCGCGAAATTGAACGGGCGGTAAAAGCCGGATATCGGGAGATCGTGCTGTCCGGAATCCATTTAGGGTTGTATGGAAAAACGAGCCAATTGTCATTGCGAGCGACCGGAGGGAGCGAAGCAATCTCACGTACTCGGAGCTTAACCGGAGATTGCCGCGTCGCTGGCGCTCCTCGCAATGACAAGCTGACGGCATTATTAAAAAAATTAGTTAAAATAAAAGATCTCGGCCGGATCAGGTTAAGTTCAATTGAAATCACCGAAGTATCGAGCGAGCTGATAAATTTAATGGCCGGGTCAAATAAAATTTGTAAGCATCTGCATATACCATTGCAGTCCGGCTCGGATAAAATTTTAAAATTAATGAATCGGCCATATGATGTAAAATATTTTTCTGGCCGGATAAAAAAAATTAGGCAAATTATGCCGGATATTGCCATTACTACCGACGTGATTACCGGCTTCCCGGGCGAGACCGAGAAAGATTTTAAAGACACGGAAAAATTTATTAAGCGGATAAAATTCAGCCGTCTGCATGTGTTTCCATATTCGGCTCACGAAAAAACGCCGGCCGCTAAATTCCCCGGCCAAGTTAAAGAAAAAAATAAAGCGCAACGGGCGGAAAAATTAAGGCGGCTTGGCCTTAAGCTGGCTGAAGATTATAAAAAGAAATTCAAGGGCAGGGAGCTGGAGATTACCGTGGAGCGGATAAAGCAAGATGAAATTATCGGTAAAACCGAGTTTTATTTTGATATTTTATTTAAAAAGCGACAGCTTATCGGCGGAGAAGCCAGCCAAAGTAAAAAATTAATAGGCACGATTGTTAAGGTAAAAAACAATTAAAATCTCCCGAAAAAACTCTATAAAACATTAACCGGCATAGTCCGGTTTTTTGTTTTTTCTGGTAAAATATGTTATAAAAATAGCTGTCTTGACAAAAATTAGGAGAAATGTTAAGGTGTGCTGTTAAACTATAATTAATTTTTTATCTGAACTCTATGGAATTTAAAGATTATTTAGGGCTAATAAGCAGGAAGAAAATGACAATATTTTTAATTGTTATGTTTTTTTTAATATTAGCTTTAATTTTAACGTTCATTCAACCATTAAAATACGGTTCTACTTCCAGAATTATAGTAATTCAAAATTTTGACGTAGATACCGACCCTTATGCTATTTCCAAGTCTAATGAATATTTAAGCAATATATTAGCTAACGTGGTTACCTCTAGTTCATTTTTTGATGATATTTTGGAATCCGGATATCATATTGATAAAAATTATTTTTCAAAGAATAATAATATTAATGGCGAGATGAAGAAATGGCGGGAAACTGTTCAGGCTAAAGTTGTCGGTGATACCGGTATTATTGAAATTAATGCGTATCATCCGGATAAAAGACAGCTAGACTTGATCGCCTCGGCGGTAAATTATGTTTTGCAAACTAAAAACGGGCAATATCATGGCATGGCAAGCAATGTTGTGATTAGAATAATTGATAAGCCGATTATTTCTTTATGGCCGGTTAGACCAAATATTATATTTAATCTGGCGCTGGCAATCGTTTTTGGTCTACTTATTTCTTTTTCTTACATTTATTTATTCCCGGAAGATAGGTATAACTTAAGATTATGGTCAAGATCGAATAGAAAAAAAATAGAAGAGCAAAAAATATCCAGCGTCCAGCCAGCTGATATAAAGAATCAATGGGAAGATTTAGGCGATGCAAAAAAATATACTGAAGAGAATCTGAATAGCGATGATTTAGAAATACCCGGCGAAGAAAGCGCTAGTTATAAATCTTTATCTTCTGATGATTTGGATAATAATTATGGCGGGAATGAACCTCAAGATATTTCCATAAAAGGAAGCATAAATAATATTTTCAGAAATCCAAACCGGGACGATTTTTAATAATCGTCTTATTTTGGGAGTCTGAATTTTTTCCGGTTATTGCCGGCCATTTTCTTCCGGGTGGAAGAAAGTTGGGATTCAAGCTTTGTTCTTTACATTTTTTTTGACTACTGAAGGCAGGCCTTTGAGCCGGAGCTGGACGAGTTGAAACCCCTAGAGGGAGAAAGGTAGGGAAAGATGAAAAAACAGTTTTTAGTATTAGCGGTTATGGTTGCTATTGTCTTTGGTTTTACAGCCATAGTAATGGCGGAGAATAATCTCCAGCGTCATTTTGTCTATTTTCAAGTGGGCAAATCTGATGTCGACAAGCAAAAGGTTTTGGATAAGTTGGTCAATATTAAGTCGGATTCCATCGTAGAAATATACGGGTATACTGACGAGAGAGGGCGAGCGGATATTAATATTCCGTTGGCTCAAAAAAGATCTGAGACTATCGCTGGCGTGGTTAAAGGGGTAATGCCTGAAGTTAAGATTCGGGTAGTGAAGGGCATGCCTTATACCGACGACAAGTCGGTTAATGCCACGAGCGGGGAGATCAGAATTTACACGCCTGTTAAGGTAGCTCCGGCAGTTGTGGTTGAGCAGAAAGATTATTTACTCAACAAGTATGGATTTTATTTTATAGTCGTGGGTATAATCGGTCTCTGCTCTATTCTTGGTTTACTGATATGGATTTTGCGTAAATTTTTCATAAAGGCTAAACTTGTTTGGCCCCGGGAACTTTCGGAGATCGCGGAGATGTTTCTGGAAAAATTGAACGGAAAAGACGTGAAAAATTGCCCGTTCTGCGGAATGGAAGTAGGCGGGAAAAATTACGTCGGGCACCTTCGCAGGTGCGTTAAGTCTCCGCTTTTTGAGAAAGACGCAGATGAAACAAAAACAATACTAATGGAAGCGAGGAGGTAACAAAATGAAGAAGACACAGAAGATTATAGGATTGTTGTTGGCGCTTCTGTTAGTTACAGGTTGCGCCGCGAAGAACATGACGGTAAAAGAGTCGTTTGAATTGCCCCCTAACCCGAATTCGGTGCTTATTCAGACCGAAAAGGGAAAACAGGCGATTGTTCCAGAAAAAAAGCCTTATGTGGCTTATTTGATTCCTGTGAATCCGATTCTGGAGTTTGCCAGTAGGTTCGGTATCCGCCAGGATTTGTACCTGGAAGAGAAGGGCAGCAAACCAGAGAAACTTTCCGGCGAGAACTATATTGGCACTAAGATTCCTTGGGGAACGAAATTGCATATCCTGGTCACTGACTTCAATAATAAGATTAATATGGACAGAAAAGGGTATATCGGTTCCCGCGACCAAGCAGGCCAACTCCGTCAATACGGCCTGGACGGCAAGACCGTCTATGGGCAGTACGAGGAACGCTTTAACTGGGGGAAGATCAAGTCCCTTAAGGAAAGTGGCGTTATCCGGCTGGAAGTTCAACCCGACGACGCGAATGATAAGTTGATCAGCGAGTCCTTGAATAAAATCGCAGCCCAGGTTGATAAGTTAAATATTCCTAATTTAACAGAGCGGGTGCTAAGAAAGATTGGTGTTATAACCAGCCAAGATCTGATCATTGGTTTAGGCTTGGTACCCAGAGTAGAGGGGCTAATATTTATGTTCGGAGTACGAATTTTCCCTGTAATCATGGAGATCGCCGGTGCAGGAGAGCCTAATGGTCCACATCTGGAGCAATCCGTGATCACGAACTACGACCTCGGAAAAACATTAGCCGAGGAGATTGCGCCGATAAAGAGCATGATGGCCGAGCGCGATGAGGTGCAGGTCAGGGAATATCTCAAGATTCTGGCCGAGCACAATCGTGTGCTTAAGGCTCAAGAGGCCCTTCAGCAGCAGTACCAGTTACGGCTGGAGGAAAATAAAAAACCTTAATGAAAGATGAGAGGTGGACAGATGAGACGATTGATTTTATTTTTTGCGGCTCTATTTCTCTGCGCGACCTCTCATCTTGCCCTTGCCGATGAAGGCAAGGTTCAATATGAGCTGGTTACGCCGGAAGTTAGAGCGACGGCTGAACACCGAGTAAAATATGGCGAATCGTTATGGGGTATTTTTAAAAAATACTATGGCGAGAATCCATCGGTGAATAAATGCCGCCGTTTGGCAGAATTAAACGCGATAAAGGATCCGAACCGCATTCGTGCGGGGCAGGTAATCAAGATCTATAAACCCTTAATCATGTTGCAAACTTCGGTCGTGTCTAATCGAACGACTGTTTCATTGCCAAAAGCCGCGGACAATGCGGTAGCGGCTTTGAAAAAAAGCTTGCGACAAGCGGATATAAAAATGTCCATCCCGGACGACTTAGCTCAAAAGGTTGTTATAGGGCTAGAGTCTTCTGAAACAATTCATCAATTAAACGGTGAAATTGTGGCCGCGACGACTTATGGCAAGTCGGCCCAAGGATGGACAAAAATTGTGGCAAAAGGCGAGGTATCGGGCAAAAGTACAATTACAAGCATTAATGAAAATTACGCTGCTTTAGCAACACTTGCTAAGCAGTGTAAGAACGTCATTATCCAGCTTGTGAAAAAAGTGCTTCCGCCGCCGCCACCGCCTAAAGTGGAAATACCGCCGCCACCGCCTAAAGTGGAAATACCGCCGCCTCCGCCGATGCCGCCGATATTACCACCGCCAGAGTTGTACAGTAAGCCGTTGGAACGGTTTTTAACGGTCTTGTATCGGGAGGCGGTTTGCCCGAACTGCGAGTTTGATTTAGCAGTCGGCAAGGTGCATCAGGATTATACTGATGACGCGCAAGATTATTCAACCTGGTTATATGCCGCAGTTAGGTGCCAAGTTTGGACCGATAAGGATGGCAATATCCACAAAGCCGGCGTATATATTAACGGCAGCAAGTGGGAAGGTGATTGGAAGAAAACGTTTGATTTTGAAGGGAAAATTGAAACCTTCGGGGTTGAGCATAGAATCCAAACACCGGACAACCAAGAGTATATTTTCCGTATCGGTTATCGCACGCGCCAAGATCTTGGCGCTTCAAGCGATATCTACGGCAGATATCAAACGGAGACTAACTATAAGGCCCTGGTGTTTGAATCCGAGATCGACGACAATTCCCGTATTAACGAATTGTTTTTCTCAAGATTTAAGGTCGGCGTAGCCCTGATTACCGAGCTGTCGTCAAGCAGGTATTCAACCTGGACCAATAGTCTAAATGGTCAGGTGATTAACCTTAATGAAAAGCCTGACATAACTTCCGGGCTGGAATTTAAAAGCGAAATAAGAATTTTTAGTGACAAGCGCAAGCTGGTCACGCTATCGCTTGAGAGTTGGGTTAATTTTCTGTTTGACGGTGATTCGGTTTATAAGTTGACCCCATATTTCGGAATCTTGGGCGATTCCTTAAAAATCGGGTATCAAGCTACCGGCCGAAACACCAATGGCAGTCATGCCTTTGGCAGTGGGTTTGCTTGGCAGCTTAATCTGGGCCAGCTATATGATTATTTAAAGTATAAAGGCTGGGACAGCGGGATTCCCCAACCCGAAATGAACATTTTCATCAACCCTGATGCCGTGCTTTACGGATCTACATCGGTGGCTGGTGGAGGAGATGTTTTCACTGACCCTGGCGCGTTATTAGAAAATTAAGGCGCAAGGGTCATAATTTCCGAAAATTATATTGTTGAGTTTCAGAGCTTAGCTGCGTAATTTAAATTACGTGGCGGCCGAGCCGAGTCATTGGTTTAAAATCAAGAGACGGAGCCGAAACAGTAGACAATATTGTTAAAGGAAATAGTAGCACATTACAATGCATAGAATCAGCTTAATACGCTGTTATAATATATGGTGGCGATTTCTTTAAAAAGAAATCGCCACCCACCCAATTTCTTTACAAATCAAGAAAAATTATATTTAATAATATAAGCTAGAAGAAAGATAAGTTTAGGTAAATAATTTATCTAAAATTACGTTTCTTTTAACAAGCCTAAAAATATTCACGGATGTTCCGTGAAAAAAATAAAGGCAAAATATTCATTAGGGAGGTGCACATGAAAAGATTATTGATAATTGCAGTAATGTTGGCAGTCATCGCCGTTGGTGCAAACCTGGCAATGGCGGCCGAGTTAAGGGATCTTGACAAGGAAGGAAACGGTTTTATTATTGAGGCAACTGCGACGGGTTTTACCGTTACGGTTATTGACAGGTTTACAAAATTGTCAGCACCATTTACGGGGCCGGATGCTAGTAGTTGGATCCAGGAAAAAGGGGGCGTATCGCTGATCTCCACGGCCGGTTGGGTCGTGGATGGTAAAAAGGGCAACGCCAAGAGTGCGTCCTATGATGTCAAGGCAGGGGAAGGCAAGGCGGTTTATGTTTTTGCGGTCAACCCTTCAGTGGTTGGTAAACCGGTTAATGTTGCCGTGAGCAACGGGTCGGTAAACGACCAGCGGTCAATCTGGCTGTGTCCGCCCTGGACCAGCCAAGTATTCTTCGCACGGGCGAACAACGCCCACCCGGACGGCGAGCACATGATATTCTTCCAGCTGGAAGGGGAAATCGTGCGCTCCGTCGTTGATGAGGCAAAAAAGGGAGGTTGGATTCCGGCGGCCGTTTACCATGCCGCCAAAATGAAATAAATCGCTTTGCGAAGCAAAGCCAAATGGGTAACCTGCAGTCACGCGGGTTACCCTCTTTTTTTAGGAGACTTCTTTTAAATTCGCGTAAGCTATGACGGCGCCGGTGTAGCTCCAAATCAAAAATTGCAAAGGCATGGTGCGAAGAATATTGTCGCCTAATGATATAGCTAAGATGCCCAGCCAAAGAATAATTAAACTAAAGAGATAATTTCTAATATATTTGCTGTCCGTTTTATAAAGTTTATAGATTAAAATAAATAATGATATAAATATGCTTATATATATTGCCAGGCCGATAATGCCCAACTCTATCAGGAGGCGGAGGTAATCATTATGAGCCTGGAGCGATTCATAAGTTTTTGCTTCATCATTATATTTTAAATTTATATTTTTAAAACTGCCTAAACCGTAGCCGAGAACCGGGGCGTTCGTAAAGGCCGGCAAGGTAGTCTCAATAATTTTAAGCCGGGTAATAAGGGAACTATTATATTTTGGGTTAAAAACGTCGTTGACGCGTTCATTTATCGCGGGAGTGAAAAGATAAGCTAGAAAAATTAAAGCAGTAATAGCGACTAGAAATTTACGGCTTTTAAATAAGCCGAAGACTAAAGACATTGCTAAAAGACCAATCCAGGCGCCGCGCGTTAAAGTTATAAGCGCAATAAATAAATTTAAAAGCAGTAAAACAGCCAAGGGAATTTTTTTGCTTTTATTAATTTTATTGGACAATAAAGCATAAATAATAGGCAGAGTAGATATGAGATAAAAGGCTAAAGTAGCCGGATGCGAGAAGGTGCCATCAACCCTGTAAGCCATTATAGTTTTATCCCACCACCCGCTAACGGTAAAATATTGATAAAAAGAGATTAAGCAGGGAAATAGAGAGCCGAATAATATTGCCGCGATAAGTTGATAAAAATTATTTTTATTTTTTACCGCCAATATGGAATAAATAAATAAAATAAAAATAATAATGATCCGGGATAATTCTATGGCGGATGATGTTTTATCTATTGAATATATGACGCTTAGAGCGGAGGTTATTAAAAACAAAAAAAATAAAGTTATTACTTTGTATTTTTTTATTAACTCGATTGTTGGCTTAATGTTTCTTAATAAAAATATACCGCCGAAGGCTAAAACCATCAAATCTATAACAAAGTTAAAATTAAAGGAAATATTATTAAAATTGCCCACGATTATCGTTTCCGATATGTCTCTTAAACTCGGCGTGATTAAAAAAATGAAGAATAAAAAATATATTGGTTTATATAAAAAAAGAGGAGATAGGCCAAGCAGCAACCCAAGCATTAATTTCATATAAATAGTTGCATCAAGCGAGAGAACGGCAAAAAACAATATTAAGGCTAATATTAAATAACTTATTGCTAGCACGCCTGGTTGCCCTTGACTTTTTTTATAAAATATATTATTATGTAAGGTCATAAAAATGTATAATTAAATAGATGAAGAAACACCAATACAATCAATATTACTCCAAAATCTCGATTATTAGAAGGCATATTAAGACTAGTCTGCCATATTTAAATATTAGCAAATTTTTAAATATTTTGCTATCAAAAATAGGAGAGGCTATAGGTTTGGAAATAATCAGGCCCAAACCTTTTTTTATAAAGATTGAGCCGACAAATAAATGTAATCTACGTTGCCCCGGCTGCCGGCAAGCGCTTGGGGAAAAAGATCATATGCCAGGCGGCTATTTCGGCGATATGGATTTTTCCGCATTCGCTAAAATAATTGATGAGTTGAAAAAGTATTTGGTAAAAGTCTCTCTTTATTTTGAGGGCGAATCTCTAATCAACGGGCAAATCAGTCAGATGGTTAAATATTTATCCGATAGAAATATTGGCAGTGTTATTAGCACTAATTTTAATTATCTGCCGGATAAATTAGCCGAAGAGCTGGTCGCCAATAGATTAACTCATTTGATAGTATGTCTTGACGGCTATAACGAAGAAACATATCAGAGATACAGGCGAGGAGGCAGTTTTCAAAAAGTTGTTGAGAATATAAAAAAAATTCAGATAGAAAAAAATAAACAAAAATCAAAATATCCGTTGGTTGAAATACAAACAATCAATTTTTCATATTATTCAAGCGAAGAGAAAGAGAAGATTAAATTACTGGCCGAAAAATTGGGCGCGGATTATTTCACTTTTAAAGATGATCTAAATTCTTATTATAATAATCCGCGGCCGGCGGGTAAAAGATGCTTTTGGTTGTATGGCCACCCGGCATTCCGTTGGGACGGCGAAGTCCAGCCATGCTGCTATTATTATAATAAGGAAGATAATAATTTTGGGAATATTAAGGAGAGTAGCGTAAGACAAATATGGAATAATAAAAAATACCGCGCCGCCAGAAGGTATTTTAAGAACGGCGAGAAAGATAAATCATTAAATATCCGTTGTTACTATTGCGATTTTTTTAAATATGAAAATAATAAATAAACAACCTCGCACCGCGACTTTAGCCGTAACTTATAGATGCAATTCACGTTGCCGGATGTGCAATATCTGGCGAAGTAAAATTGCCGACAGCCTAAAGCCGGCTGACTATTTAAAATTGCCGAAAAGTTTAAATGATATAAATATTACCGGCGGCGAACCATTTTTAAGGGATGATTTATTAGAGATATTGGATAGTATTTTTAAAAGATGCAACCCTGAAAGATTGGTTATTTCATCCAACGGTTTTTTAACCGACCGGATAGTCGGTCTAGCTAAAATAATCTTAAAGCGTAGCTATGCCGACCGCGTTATTATCGCTTTGTCTCTGGACGCTCTAGGCAAAAAGCATAATGAAATCCGGGGAGTCGTTAATGCTTTTGAACTGGTTATTAACACAATAACCGAATTAAAAAGAATCGGCTTTAATAATATCGGCCTAGGTTTTACTTTTATCTCCGGGAATGAAGATCAGTATTTACCCGTCTATGAATTCGCCAAGAAGAATAACTTAAATTTCGGCGCGACTATCGCCCATAACGCGGAAAATTATTTTTCTACGGACAATAATGAAAAACCTGATTATAAAATAATTAAAAAGCAGACTGATTATTATATTGGTGAAAAAATAGAATCGTTTAAAAAAAATGAGCTGGGCAAATGCTATTATATGCATGGCTTAGCTTATTATGCCAGGACGGGGAAAGCGTTAGTTAATTGTGACGCTATGCGCGGGTCATTTTTCATAGATCCGCGGGGCAATATTTATCCCTGTAATATTTTAACCGATATCGCCGGCAATTTACTTGAGGCAGATTTTAAGAATATTTGGCAAAGCCGGGCGGCTGATAAAATTAGATGTAAAACAAAAAATTGTCCGACTGCCTGCTGGATGGTCTGCACGGCCAAGCCGGGGATAAAAAAACACTGGCTAAAAACAGGGCTTTGGTTAATTAAACGTAAATTGAAGCAATAAAATATGTTTAATAAACATAAAACAATTAAATACGGTAAAATTGCTTTAGCCAAATTAAAGAATATATTTGTTGGCAATATTTATTTAAGGACAGGATTATTTATGCCCCGGCCGACTAAATTATATTATTTGATGTCAAATAAATGTAATTTTCGCTGTCAAATGTGCCCGCAATGGAAAATCGGAGAAGGTGAAAATATTAGTGGTTATATTAGCGAAAACAGAATTAAAGAGATAATTAAAGAAATGGCAAAATTAAAAATTTTTGAATTTGGAATTTCCGGCGGCGAACCTTTAATTTTTAAAGACAAATTATTAAGGCTGTTAAAATATGCTAATGAGCAAGGTCTCTATACCCATTTCGCGACCAACGGCAGCTTATTAACCGAAGAATTTTTAGAAAAATATGATAACTTCGGCGGCGGCCATATTTCACTGTCTTTGGACGCGGGCGAAATTTTACATGACAGCTTGCGCGGATTCCCCGGCGCTTATAAAAACGCCATGGCAGTGATGAAAATATCCAGCGGTAATAAATATAAAAATATAAATTTAAAAATTAACATTACGTTGACTAATGAAAATTTAGATGAAATAAGCCCCTTGCTCATGAAAGCAAAAGAAATTGGCGCGATGGTTTTTATCCAGCCTTATGATGCCTACGATTACGGCAATAAAAATATAGATTATAAAGAAAATAATTATCCATTATGGGTTAAAAAAGAAAATTATTTTAAATTAAAAAAATTAATCAGTAAATTATTAGAATTTAAAAGAAAAAATCCGGAGATATTATTAAACGACGAAAAACACTTGAAAGTTTTTTATAGTTATTTTACCGATAGCAATTATTCAGCCAAGTGCTATGCCGCCATAGACCAAGTAACTATAGATCCTTTCGGCAATGTGATATTATGTAAATTCGGAAAAATTGTTAATTTGCGTGACACCAGCTTAAAGGATTATATATATAGCAAAAAAAGAAAAGATATCGTTAAGGCCAGCCTGCAATGCGGTGAAGGTTGTTTGCTTGGTTGTATGTTTAAGCCAAGTCTTATAGATTTAATCAGACACGGAAGCAAGCAGTTCTTTAAATTAATAAAATAAAAAAAGCGGACAGGGACAAGAATTTTTCTTGTGTATCCGCAATTGAGTGCCTACTTGTTGGTTTATTCGTTTAAAAAACCAGTAGGATCAGTACAAACTTTATAGTTTTGGGGAGATTGCAGTTTCTTATTAAGTAAATAATTTTTGCCGCCTTCTTCTCCCCTGAGGATCACGATAGCATCTGTTACTTTGTAGCCTTGCCATTTATTCTCCGGTCGTGGCGAATAGTGTGTGTAGTATATAGCATCTACTATATCTGCTATATCTACAAATTCAATTTCCTCTGTCTGCTGGCCCTGGTAGCGAACTATAGTATATTCGATGTCATGATATTTTTGCATACTGTCTGTTTTCCACTCAGCAGGTTCCTGGTCGCAGGCTACTCCACAAACAACGACATAATAGTCTGGTTTAGGGAAATAAGAAAGCATTTCTGAGGTACTGGCGCCCTTGTTAACTTTTTTTATCTCTTCTGAAGCGTAGGAAATTGAGCACACAACACTTACAAAGAGAACAATCGCCAAAAAAATACTTACGTTACGGATTTTCTTAAACATGGTTTTTCCTCCCTAGAATAGGTTAAATATGAATTTTAAAAAAGCAATGAATATTATTGCGAATTGCAATCTTAATTTATATCATATATTGAGTAATATGTCAAGAGTATTAAAAATTCTACAAATAAATAAATTTTATTATTTAAAAGGCGGCAGCGAGCGGCATATGTTTGATATAACTCAAATATTAGAACAAAAAGGCCATGCCGTAATACCTTTTTCAATGCAAGATCCGAGAAATAAAACCTCTGAATACGATAAATATTTTATAAGCGAAGTAGATTTGAATAAATTCAGCCTGAAAAATATTGTAAAGTTTTTTTGGAATTACGACGCGGTTAGAAAGCTGGAAATATTAATTAGAAATGAGAAGCCCGATATCGCCCACTTGCATAATATCGCGCACCAGTTTAGCCCGGCGATTATATATGTTTTAAAAAAGCATAAAATACCCGTTGTCCAGACTTTGCATGATTATAAATTAATTTGCCCCAATTATAAGCTATTTAATAAAAATAAGGCTTGCCTGAAATGTTTAAACGGAAAATATTATAATTGCTTTTTGGGCGAGTGCGTGAAAAATTCTTACTTAAAAAGTTTTTTGGCTATGCTCGAAGCGTATTTATATAAATGGTTAAGAACATATGCTTTGGTTGATTTATTTATCGCTCCCAGCCAGTTTATGAAAGATAAATGCGTTGAATCAGGAATCAAGGAAGAAAAAATTAAAATATTAAGACATTTTGTAGATGATAAATATTTTAGTATTAATAGCGAGGTCGGAGATTATCTATTGTATTTCGGCCGCTTATCTGATGAAAAAGGAGTTGATATTTTATTTAGGGCCATGCGGGAAACTAATAGCGGGCAGAGATTAAAAATTGTCGGCGCCGGCCCGGATTATGAAAAGTATAAATTAAAAATTTTGGATAGCCGACTCTCGGAAAAAGTTGAGTTATGCGGGCCTAAATATGATGATGAGCTTATTGGAATCGTTAAACAGGCTAAAGCCATTATTATGCCGTCAGTTTGGCCGGAGAATATGCCATATAGCCTTTTGGAAGCTATGGCTATGGGAAAAGTAGTTATCGCTTCACGGATCGGCGGCATGGCAGAGGTTATAAATGATAAGGCCAACGGATTTTTATTCAGGGCGGGTGGCGAAAAAGAATTAGCCTCGATTATGAACAATTTGGGTAATTGCAATCTAGAGAAAATCGGTGAAATGGCGAGAGAATCAGCCAGTCGCAATAAAAAAGACGAATACTGCGAAAGTCTTTTGCGTATTTATCAAGGAGCGGAAAGGCAGGCGCGTTTATGATAATTAACAATCATAAAAAAATATTAATTTTTTTTCTTAGTTTATTATTAAACCTTGGTTTGTTTAGCGATACGGCATCGGCGGAAATTAAAAGTGATTATCCCAAAATCGCCAATTATTATCTTCAGCCATGGATGCCGGCTGAAGACGCGGACGAATTATATAAATACGATTTAATTATTCTTGACGCGGACGTTGATACGGTAAATCCGGAGCTTATTCCCGGTATAAAAAAGAAAAACCCAAAAGCTATAATACTTGCTTATATTCCTGCCCAGGGAGTTAATACCGAGGACTTAAATTCATGGGCAAAACTAAGAAGAGAAGAATATAAAATAATTAAAGACAATGATTGGTGGTTAAAAGACAGCCGGGGCGATATAATTAATTTTTCAAATATTTGGCCGAATATTAAGTTTGTTGATCCGGGCAAAGGCTGGGCTGATTATTTATCCACGGCCGCGAAAAATGAATTATCCGACAACACTTACTGGGATGGAATTTTTTATGACATGATGTTTGCTAATTTGGGATGGCTGAATAATGGAGATATAGATATAAATCAGGACGGTAAGAAGGATGATATAAGCTTGGTGAATCAGTATTGGCAAAAGCAGATGAATGATTTGCTTAAAAAAACCAAAGATAAGATCGGCGGCAAATTGCTTTTGGCGAATGTTGATATAGTCGATAAGTATGCCGGGTTGCTTAACGGCACGATGATGGAAAATTTTCCGGCTGCTTGGCTGGGTAAAAACGGCTGGTCGATATTAACTGATCAATATGTAAATAATCTGCCTTTGATTAATCAATTTCCGAATATTTATATTATTAATTCAAATTTGAATAATGCCGAAGTGATGAGCGATTTTTCCGCCATGCGCTTCGGTTTAACCAGCACTCTGCTCGGCGGCGGTTATTATTCTTTTGATTACGGCGATCAGGATCATTCTCAAAATTGGTGGTACGATGAGTATGATGTAAATTTAGGCATATCGATGTCGAACCCCTACAACCTGCTGAACAGAAGCAGCCAGGCCGTGAAACTTGGGCTATGGCGCAGGGATTTTGAATTCGGTGTTTCAATAGTAAATTCAACCAGCGAGAAGCAAAGGTATATTTTTTTAAAAGAGGAATTTGAGAAAATTAACGGCGCCCAGGACAGAAGAGTAAATAATGGAACTAAAGTTAATTATATAGACCTAGAGCCTAAAGACGGCGTTGTATTATTGAAAATTGATAATATGATTAAGGAAAACAGCTTCAACAACGGCAGTTTTGTCCGTGTTTTTAACCAAGCCGGAGATCAGACAAGAAACGGTTTTTTTTCATATCTTGATAGTTATTCCGGCAGCGTTACTGTTTTAAATAGCGATATTGATAATGACGGCAGAATTGAGACCCTGGTCAACGGCCAAGGCGTGATTACAATATACAAAGACGGGAAAGCAGTTTCAAATTTTTGCGTTTATGATAGAAAATTTAATGGGGATGTTTCATTCGCCGTCGGCGATCTTAACGGCGACGGCACCAAAGAGATTATCACCGGAGCCGGACCGGGCGGCGGCCCTCAGGTGCGGATATTTTCAAAGGACGGCCGGCCTCTAACCGGCGGATTTTTCGCCTATGATAAAAATTTCCGCGGCGGAGTGAATGTGGCGGTTATAGATCTTAACGGCGACGGCACCAAAGAGATTATCACCGGAGCCGGACCGGGCGGCGGTCCTCAGGTGCGGGTATTTTCAAAGGACGGCCGGCCTCTAAACGGCGGATTTTTCGCTTATGATAAAAATTTCCGCGGCGGAGTAGATTTGGCAGTCGGTGATCTTGATGGCGACGGCACCAAAGAGATTATTGCCGGAGCCGGGCCGGGAGGCGCGCCTGAAGTAAAAATTTTTAGCAAAGACGGTAAATTATCAAGCGCTTTTATGGCTTATAACCACAACGATAAAAATGGTATAATGGTAATGTCTAATGATATCAATAGTGATAAGGTGGATGAAATTTTGGTAAGTTTAAGAGGGAATTAATTATATAAATTTTAAATATATGAATATGCCAAACAATGATAATAACAAAAAAGAATATAGCCAAGAAGAAGGCAACTTAGAGATAGTAAAGATTAATAAAAACAATAATGCTATCGCCGTAGATAACTGCGCTCCTGGCGTTAAAAGGAGCGGCAATATAATTATCGGCACCCTTAATGTTTTTACGTGCCCATTTAAAAAAAGGCATGCTAAATATTATAAAGAAAGTACTTTTCATTTGGTAGCGGATATAATTTTAGCATTGATAATTTTTGGTTTGATTGGCATTTTGTGCTGGTTGGTATTTTTTGAGCCGGGGCAGAAGATGCTTTTAGAGTCTAAGTATTTAAGCGACAAGATCACCAGCGGCCAGATGGAAACTTTCGAAATTAAATATATTAATAAATCCCAAGAAGAGTATCAAAACACTTCTTTGGCCGTTATTATGCCGGAAAATTTTATTTTAGATTCTGTGTCGCCGGAAAATGTATTTGATAATAATACAAATACTTTCCATCTCGGTAATTTAACGGCAGGCGGGAACGGCAAAGTAAAAATTAAGGGTATAATTTTGGGCGACCTTGGCAGCCAACAGACTTTAGCGTATATTTTTAATTATTATTATAAAGGCAGTCAGGAAAACGTGATAAATTCGTTAATTTATAATATTGAAGATTCTGCCTTAGACGTTAAGCTGATTTTGCCTAATAGAATTTTTCAGGGCGTCGAATTCTTCGGGAACATAGATTTGTCCCTTAATTCAGATATAAATTTTGAGGAAATTAAGTTAGAATTTAGTGATAATTTAGAAATTATCTCGGGAGAAGCGGTAAAAAAAGATAATGATATTTTAATCAATGAAATAAAGCCCGGAGAAAAAAAACAAATAAGTTTTAAAGCTATGGCTAATCGGGGAGGCCCGCAGGATTTTGAATTAACGGCCAGCGCTTTATTTAATAATAAGAATTTAAAGCAGAGTTTAATTAAAGAAAAAAGAGATATTCAAAAATCAAAATTTATAGTTTCAATTAATACTGATCAGGAGATTATCAAAGACAAAGAGGCGGTAAATTACGTAGTAAGTTTTATAAATGATGAAACGGAAAAGATTAGCAATGTAAATTTTTATTTTGTTTCCGGTAATAATAATTATCGCCTAGGTAATTTTAATATTACCTATCCCGGGAGTTGCGATATAACAGCCGAAAAATTTACGGCCAGTAAAACTGAATTATCTCCCGGGGAAAGTGAACGGATTGAGTTAAGCGCTAGCTTTATAAATTATAAAAGGGATTTTAATCAGGAAGTATATTTATCAGCGGTAGTAAGTTATGAAATTAACGGAGAAAAATTAAAAAAAGTTATTTATTCTCCTAAAGTTAAAATTTTATCAAATCTTAATGTTTCCGCGGCGGGTTATTATTATAGCCGGGAGGGGGACCAGCTGGGGGTAGGCCCTTTACCGCCTACCGTAGATATGCTGACAAATTATTGGATTTTCTTTGATATCGGTAATTTTGGCAATGACCTTGAAGATATTAATATTGTTGCCCAGCTCGGCAAGGATGTAATCTGGGGTGATGATAAAAGTCTCTTGGCCGGGGAATTATATTTTGGGCAAGAATCAGGCAGGATTGTTTGGAATATCAACACTTTTGGTAAAAACGAGAGTAATAAAAAGGCCGGTTTTAAAATCGGGATAATACCAAAATCCAATGATATCGGGAAAATATCAACTTTATTGGAAAATATTGAATATAGCGCATATGATAAATTCTGCAATAAAAAAATTTCTGGCTCTTTGAGCGATATTACCACTGATTTGGTTATGGATAAATTGGCGTCAGGCAAGAGCAAGGTTATTAGCAGACCATTGACAGATTAATTTTATTATGGTAAGTTCCTTAGTTAAAAGCATGAAACATTAACTTATATAAAAATACATTTTATTGTTGAATATTAGTCAATAAATTAAGAAATCATAGAAAAAATAGAAATAATTTCTGCCAGCGGTCTATAATGTATCGCAACAAGTGAATAAACAATTATTTAATATTATGAACACAAATATGAACATAAATAAGCTAAAAATTACATCAACAACGGTCATTATAATAATATCCATAGCCGCGATATTATTTTATGCTAATCTTTCTCTTGGCAAAGCTCGGCCATATTATTCCGGCCAAGCCATTCGTTTTCAGAATAAAATAGTATTCGCCACTGTGAACACAGGAGAGTTTGAATTATTCGTTTTAGATAATAACAAAATAATTAAAACCGCTTCTATTTCTAACGCTTACGGATATGACTCGGGAAATAAAGCTTTTGATAGCCAAGTAATGAAACAGGAGGCCGATAGGCTGTATGCTTATTTGGTTAACGGGGCATATTTATATAAATATGATATTACCGATCCTTTTTCGCCTAAGCTAGAAACAAGGGTTAAAGATAATTCCTGGGACTGGTTTACTAGTTTAAGCAAGGCGGGAAACTATATAATTTCCAAGGGCACTAAGGGTATTAAAGCTTGGAACAGCAATTTAGATATTATTAACGCGTATAATATAATCAATAGTGGTTATTCGGATAATTTGAGATTATCGGAGACAATGAAATATATTTATAATATTGACGGCGATAAATTGCAGATCTATTCATCAGAAAAAAGAGATTTGTTAAAAGAGATAAAGTTTTTTTTAAACGAAGAGCATGTCAGAAAATTATATAATGACGAAAAGGCAGGCTTAGTTTATATGGTTGATGACCAAGCGTTAAGGGCTTATGATTTAGGCGGTGTTCTAAAGAAAGAATTTAAGCATATATCTAAACTAGGGTATGATGTCGCCGCTTTAGATAATAGCAAATATTTATACTTTTCCGATGGCGTCGGAATCGTTAAGGCGAAAAAGAGCGATTTAAAACCGGTTGATTGGATTTTTACTACAAAACTGGAGATTGAAAACGGCTGGGCCATGGGCCTGGATGTAGCCATGGATAAAGACGGAGAAAAAGTTTTTGTTTTTAACGAGTCAAGCATATTAGTTTTAGATGAGGATCTAAAGTTAGTGGATTATTATTTGGCGAGTGGAGATAGCAGCAAGCCAATTGAATCTTTATATTTGAATTATGATAAAAAAAGCAGTTCGCCAGGGGAATATATTGCTTTATCCGGCGGCGGATATGGGCTGAATGAGCCGTTGCAGATAATATTTGCCGGAACCGAAATTAATGCCACGAGTAACAAAAATGGAAAATTTAAGGAAATAATTAAAGCGCCGTCAGTTTTACCTGGCAATGTGCAAATAACAGTGAATGGAGTTAATTCCGGCCGAACTTATAGCATCAGTTTTGTAATTAATTAATTATGAAAATATATTTTATCGGTCAAAAAGGCATACCGTCAAAATTCGGCGGAGTGGAAAAGCACGTGGAAGAGCTGTCCTCGCGCCTGGTTAAGGCCGGGCATGAAGTTTTCGTTTATACTCGGCCCAACTATACCGATAAAAATTTGAAAAAATATCGGGGAGTTAATTTAATCAGTTTGCCTGCTATCGCGACTAAACATCTGGACGCCATTACTCATACTTTCCGCGCTTGCTTGGATTTAACAAGGCGCGAGGCAGATATTATTCATTTTCATTCCATCGGCCCGTCATCTTTAATTTGGCTGGCTAAATTATTAAAGCCGGGCGTGCCGGTTATTTTTACCTTTCATACAAAATGCTATGAGCATAAGAAATGGGGGGCATTAGCTAAGGCGTGCTTAAAAATAGGCGAGGCAATCGCCTGCCATTTAGCGGATAAGGTAATAGTGATTTCGCCGTCGCTGGCCGAATACACCTTGGCTAAATATAAAGTTAGCGCGGCTTACGCTCCTAATGGAGTCAGCCTGCCTAGAATAGTTAAAGCTGATAAAATAAAAAAATGGGGGTTGAGAGAAGGCAATTATATTTTAACGGTCACTAGATTAGTCGGCCATAAGGGCGTGCAGTATTTAATCGGCGCTTATAAAAATTTGAAGACTAAAAAGAAATTAGTCATAGTGGGCGACGGCGCTTATACGGATAATTATGTTAAAGAATTAAAAGCGGCGGCTCAAGGCAACAAAAATATAATTTTTACCGGCAATCAAACCGGCCCGGAGCTGGCAGAGTTATTTTCTAACGCTTATCTTTTCGTCCAGCCTTCCGAGTCGGAAGGTTTATCTATCGCTCTGCTTGAAGCTATGGCCTATAAAAATTGCGCGCTAGTCAGCGATATTATAGAAAATAAATATGTGGTCGCGGATTGCGGGTTTATTTTTAAAAATAAAAATATAAAAAGCTTGCGACTGAAATTATCGTATTTGCTGAAACAGCCTAAGTTGGCGGATAAGTGCGGCCAATCAGCCAGAGCAAGAGTCAGCGGAAATTTTAATTGGTCTAAGATAGTTTTTTCCATAATAAAAATCTATCGTCAATCTTCAGCCGAAAAGAATAAGCAGCCGAAATATTTTTTTAAATTAAAGTTAGCCAGGAGAATAGCAACTATGTTTATGCTATAATTCTAGTATGACCCTATTAATCGACACCACGCAAAAAGATTTGATCGTGATCGGCTTAAAAGATAAAGATAAGCTTATCGCCGTTAAAAAATTCAAGTCGCACCGCACCCAGGCGGAAAAGCTTTTGCCGGCCATAGGCAGACTGCTTAAAGCCAATAAATTAAAATTAAGCGATCTTAAAAAGATAGAAGTGGAGAATAGGGGAGGCTCGTTTACTTCGCTGCGCATCGGCGTAGTGACGGCCAACGCTTTGGCTTACGCGCTCGGTATTCCGATATCTGGCGGCAAACAGCCGGAAAAAAGAAGCAAAAAGCTAGCCGCCGCCGAGCCGATATACGACAGGGAGCCGGAGATTACCAAGAAGAAATCCCGTAGCTCGTAACCCGCAACTCAAAACTTAAAATCGGGAGCTACGAGTTATGGGTTACGAGTTATGAGATTTGTGGATAAACTTGTTGATAACTGCCTGAGAAAAATTGTATAATATTTCAAATAAAACATCCGCCGATAAATGACGGATGTTTTTTATTATTTTTAATTTAACTTTAGCTTAAATTTTAGTGGCGGCTTATCATTGACAAATGGCAAATTGTGGTATATAATTATAGTATTATGGTGAATGGTGGGGAATTGTGGCGATTCATCCGCGAAACTATCTTCAAGTTATTTAAAATAAAAACAAAAAACAAGCCCGCCTCGCTAAAGCTATGGCGGACAAGCCGGCCAAGACAATAACGCCGGCCAAACAAGGCCTGTTTCGTGCCTAACGAAACAAATTTTAATTAAGGCAAAGAAGGGGTCTTATCAGCGGCTTGCCGCTGGTCGGACTTCTCGTTAGCCTTAGTTCTAACTTCTTAATTTTTCACATGTTCATCGGCGAATACAACCATAATTTAGACGATAAAGGCCGAGTGGCCGTGCCGGTTAAATTCCGCTTTATGCTAAAAGGCGGAGCAGTCGTTACCAAGGGATTGGACAACTGCCTTTTTTTGTATACAAAAAATGAATGGCGGGAACTGGCCGTTAAGCTGTCTAAATTGCCGATCGGCCAAGCCAACACCCGCGCTTTCGCGCGTTTGATGCTGGCCGGCGCCATGGATGTGGATTTTGATAATCAGGGGCGCATTATGCTACCCGAGTATTTAAGGAAGTTCGCCGGCTTAAAGAAAAAGCTGGTGATCGCCGGCCTTTACAGCCGATTGGAAATTTGGGACCAAACCGCTTGGAATAAATATAAGCAAGGCACGGAAAAAAAGAGCGTGGATATCGCCGAAGCTTTAGGGGGATTAGGCGTGTAAACCGCCTGGTTAAATAATTTTAAAATTAAAATAAAAAAATGAAAAAAGTAATCGCGGGTCTCGCGGTGGTATTATCCGCCGCCGTCTTATTAGGCCAGGCCATGGCCACGGAAAATAATGTGCCGTATGTTAATATGGAAACCGGCGCGACGGTCGTCGGCGACGAAGAAGGCGGAGTTATCGTTGACCCTGACAGCGAAGAAGTCGTCGTTACCAACGGCAACGAAACCATAGTCGTTGACGGGAAAAATAACAGCGTGCTGATTAATAACAGCGAGGGAACGCTAATCGTCGGCGGTTGCGCCGCCAATACTTTATGCGGCCGGATTCTAGGCAATATAGTTTTGCGAGTCCAAAAAAACGGCGAAGCTTATTATGTCAATCCGGTGAAAAAGAGCCTGCATTTTCTCGGCCGGCCCGACGACGCTTTGGGAGTAATGAAAAAAGAAGGCGTGGGCATCGCGACCAGCGATCTTAAAAAAATTCCTATCGGCTTAAGCCAGTCGTCAGGTCCGGATGCCGACGGAGACGGCTTGTCGGATTTGATGGAAGACGCGGTTAAGACGGATAAGAATAAAAACGATACTGATAATGACGGCTTTGACGATAAGTCGGAAATAGCCGGCGGGTATGACCCGGCTAAAGGCGGCGGCGCGAGAATGCAAGTGGAAGCCGGCTTCGCCAAAAAGCAAAAAGGCAAAATTTTTCTCCAAATCCAGGACAACGGAGAAGCTTGGTATATTAATACTAAAGATGAAAAAAGATATTTCTTAGGCCGTCCGGCGGACGCTTTTAGCATCATGCGCTTTTTAGGCGTCGGCATAACCGAGGCGGATTTCGTGAAATTAAGCGTTAAATAAAAATAAAAATATGGTGAAAAAAATAAAAGTGTCGGTGCCGTTTTTAAAAAACGCGGCCGGCGCGAATGCCGAAGCGGAAAAGGTGAGGGTAAAAATCATAAGAGCGCCGCTCGTAGACGGGAACGATTTGCGCAACGTTATGTTTTATCGCGCCCGAGCGGTTGTTCTTTAAAGAAACGGGCGGCGCGAGCAGCCGCCACCTTATTAAAATTAGCAGTACTTAAATGCCATACCGACATACTCCAGTAATGTTAAAAGAAGTTTTAGAATATTTGCGGCCCAGGCCGGGCGGGAATTTTATTGATTGCACGCTCGGCGGCGGCGGCTATACTTTCGCCATAGCCAAAGCCGTAGCGCCCGGAGGCAAAGTTTTAGCCATAGACTTGGACGAAATGGCTATAAAAAATTGGCAGACGCCTGACCTTGGCCCAAGATTTAATAATATAATAATCGCCCATGACAATTTTAAAAATTTACAGAAAATTGTTGAAGAATACTTTGAAGCAGGCGCCAAATTTAATGGCATTGTATTTGATTTGGGGCTATCATCAGCTCAACTCGAAGATAGGGCTAGAGGATTTTCTTTCAGCTTGGCTGGCGCGCCGCTAAGCATGAACTTCGGCCAAACAGGGGAGACGGCTGAAAATATCATTAATAGCCGGAGCGCGGAAGATTTAGCTAAAATATTCAAAGATTACGGCGAGGAAAAGTTCGCTTATAAAGTCGCCTTAGCCATAGCCGAAGAGCGCCGGACGGGGAGAATCACAACGACAGATCAGCTGGTTAAAATTATTTTAAGCGCCATACCAAAAAGGTTTCAATCAAAAATACATCCGGCCACAAAAATTTTTCAAGCCTTGCGCATCGCCGTTAACCGGGAACTAGAAAATTTGCGAGCGGTTTTGCCTCAGGCAGTCAGTTTATTAAAGCCGGGCGGGAAATTAATAGTTATTTCTTACCATAGCTTAGAGGATAGGATCGTTAAACAATATTTCAGGCAAGAGTCAAAAGATTGCCTCTGTCCGCCGGTGGCGCCGATCTGCCAATGCGGCCATAAAGCCAGTTTAAAAATATTAACTCATCCGATTTTAAGGCCGACCGGGGAGGAGGTCTTAAAAAATCCTAAAGCCAGAAGCGCTAAGCTAAGAGCGATAATAAAGATATAGAAAATTTCCTGAATTTAGTCCAAGCTGATAGTAAAATATAAAAATAAAAAATAAATATGGAAAAAACAAATAACAAAATCGGAAAAAAAATATTCAATTTGAAAAATTTTAACAAAGCCATATTTTTTGCTATGATTGTTTTGTCGCTTTATTACATCGCCGGCGTTAATGATTTATCCATAAAAGGCTTTGCTTTAAGCGAATTAAAACAGCAAAAAAATAAATTAGTTGAAGCTAACAACAAGCTTGAGCTTAAGGCCTTAACTTCAAGCTCATATTCAAATATTAAAGAAAAAATCAGCGATTTAAAAATGGTGGCGGTCGGAGAAGTAAGCTATATAACCGCCGGAGCCGAGGTGGTGGCGAAAAAATAAGAGAGATTGTAATTTAGCGATTTATGTCGTTTTGGAAAAAAAGACAAAACAGCGGTGGTAAAATAAATAATAGTCGCATTAATTTAATAATTGCGATTGTTTTTTTATTGGCCGGAGTTATTATTTACAGATTAATTGATCTGCAGATATTAAATTATGATTTATATTACAGCTTAGCCTCGGATCAGCATCAAATCTATAATCTTTTAAGTCCGACTCGCGGCCGGATTTTTATTCAAAATGACGTTAAGAGCGCCGATAACCGGCTTTATCCCATCGCCACCAATAAAAATTTCGCCTTGCTTTTCGCCGTGCCCAAAGACATAAAAGGCGTAAAAGAAGCCGAGAGGATCAGCGAACAGCTTTATGTGATTTTCAAAAAAGAGAAAATTGAGCAAGAAGTTGAGGAGATTTTCATAAAAGAAGACGCTGATAATCTAAGCGCCCAGCTTAAAGCTTTAGGCGATATAAAAGACGAAGCCGGCAAGATTAAAGAAGCGGAAATAATCGCTCGGCATCAAGCCATCCAATCCGATAAATCATTTCAAGATATAAGGCAAGTTAGGCGGGAAGCGGAAATTAATTTGAGGAAAAAAGAAATTATCGGCGCCTATTTAAAAAAGCTTGATAAGCCGGGCGATATTTATGAACCGCTTGAGCAAAAAGTTGACGAGGCGGTTTTAAAAAATTTCTATCTGGCCGCCGGCCGGCCGGTTGATGATGTAAAGATTGAAGATTTGGAAGTTGACGGCAATACGATGGTTATTTTAAACCATGAAGCAGAAAAAGAATTAAAAATAGACGGCATTGGTTTTTCCGAAAGTTCATTTCGTTTTTACCCCGAAGGCAATATCGGCTCTAACATCTTAGGCTTTGTCGGCTACGCGGGCGATAAGCTAGAGGGCCGGTATGGCCTTGAAGGATTTTTTGATCAAGAGCTTACCGGCTCTCCGGGCTCAATAAAGATTGAGCGCGACGCCAAAGGCTACCCGATAATTATTAATGACCGCGAATACAATAAGGCGGACGACGGCAGCGATTTAATTTTAACCATTAACCGGTCTATCCAGTTTATGGCTTGCCAAAAATTAAATGAAGCGGTTAAGAGGCATGGCGCCGACGGCGGCAGCGTCATAATTTTAGAGCCTGATACCGGAGCGGTTTTGGCCATGTGCTCAAGCCCTGATTATGACGGCAATAATTTTCAAGAAACCAAAGATATTAAGGATTTTACCAATCCGGCGATTTTCTCCCAATACGAGCCCGGCTCAATTTTTAAAGTCATCACCATGGCTATGGCTTTAGACCGGGAAAAGATAACCCCGCAAACTACCTACGACGACACCGGGCAGGTTATAATTTCCAAATATAAAATAGAAAATTCCGACCATAAGGCCAACGGCGTGCAAACTATGTCCGAGGTGCTGGAAAAATCTTTAAATACCGGCGCTATTTTCGCTATGAGAGCCATCGGGCCTGATTTATTTTCCGAATACGTGAAAAAATTCGGTTTTGGCGAAAAAACCGGCATTGAGCTTGAAGGCGAAAGCAAAGGCGATATAAAAAATTTAATAAAAAAACCCGTGGGCGAGCTTTACGCGGCTACAGCTTCCTTCGGCCAAGGCATGGCGGTTACGCCAATACAAATAGCTGCGGCCTTTTTAGCTTTAGCTAATAATGGCATAATGATGCAGCCTTATATTGTTAAAGAAATAATCAAGCCTGACGGCGCTAAAATTGAAACCAAGCCTAAAATAGTCGGCCGGGTAGTTTCGGAAAAGGCCACTGTTATTTTAGGCGGCATGATGGTTAATGTGGTAGAAAAGGGCCATGGTAAATTGGCCGGCGTTAAAGGCTATTACGTCGCCGGGAAAACCGGTACGGCCCAGGTTCCGGCGAAAAACGGCGGCTATCAGGCCGGCGCCCATATCGGCTCTTTCGCCGGTTATGCTCCGGTCGATAATCCGAAATTCGTCATGCTGGTCAGAATTGACCAGCCGCGAGACGTTGAATGGGCGGAAAGCTCGGCCGCGCCTTTATTTGGCGAATTGGCTGAATATATGCTAAATTATTGGCAGGTGCCTAAGGAAAGAAACATCAATTAAAATAATGAATAATCTTGAGATTTTAAAGAATAAAAATAAAAATTACATTCCCAAATTTTCAATTACCAATTACCAATTTTCAAATAAAATGCAAATACATATGAAATCATTAACGCAAAAAATTTTAAAAATATTGGCCGGATTGATTTTAAAAAAATACCGGCCGGAAATTATCGGCATTACCGGCAGTGTCGGCAAGACCGGAGCTAAAGAAGCGATCTATGTAGTGCTCAATGCTAAGTTTAATGTGCGCCGCAGTTTAAAAAATTATAATAACGAAATCGGCGTGCCGCTTACTATTATCGGCGCGGCCTCGCCGGCTAAATCAATTTTCGGCTGGATGCAAGTTTTTTTCTTGGCAATTAAGCTATTAATAAAGCCGGATGAAAATTATCCTAAAATATTAATTTTAGAAATGGCCGCGGATAAGCCCGGCGATATGAGCTATTTAACCGGTATGGTTAAGCCGAATATCGGAGTTTTAACTTCAATCGGCGATTCTCATATTGAAAATTTTGGCAGCCAGGAAAGAATTAAGCAAGAAAAATCTGTTTTAATTAAAACGATTGACCGCCAAGGCTGGGCGGTTTTGAATATTGATGATCAGCGGATCGCGCCTCTTGTTAAAGAGGCTAAGGCAAAAGTTTTAACTTATGCCATAGATAATCAAGCTGACTTTTCCGGCAAGGAAATAAGATTAGTGTTCGTTCCTTCGCTTAGCGAAAAAGACAAATTAGGTATGAATTTTAAATTGCTTAATAACGGTTCTTTCGCGCCGGTCTTTTTGCCCAATGTAATCAGCAAGGCCGGAGTCTATGCCGCGCTGGCTGCCGCGGCCGTTGGCGTGGCTAAAGGCCTGAATTTGGTAGAAATCAGCCAAGCGCTGAATAAATATTCACCGCCGAACGGCAGAATGAAATTGCTTTTAGGCGTAAAAGGCACTTATATAATTGACGATACTTATAATGCTTCTCCGGCCGCTTCTATTTTAGCCATTGAAACTTTGGCCGTCATCCCTAAAAAAGGTGGGGAAAATAAATACGCGGTTTTAGGCGATATGCTGGAGTTAGGTGAATTCACTAAAGCCAAGCACCAAGAAGTCGGCCGAGCGGTGGTAAAAAATAAAATTGATAAATTAATCGTCGTGGGGGAGAGATCGCGCGATATCGCCCGCGGCGCTTTAAATTCAGGCATGAGCCAAGATGATATTTTTCATTTTGCCGCCACCGATGAAGCCGGTAAATTTATCCAGGAAAGGATTAAAACCGGTGATCTGATTTTAGTCAAAGGCTCGCAGGGCGCTCGCATGGAAAAAGTAGTGAAAGAAATTATGGCCGAACCGTTGAGAGCGAAAGAATTATTAGTCAGGCAAGGTGAAGAATGGGAGAATAAATAGCATGGCGTGTTTTTTAAAATTAATATTATAAAAACACCTCCGAAGAAACTCGGAGGTGTTTTTTAGTACCGCTACGGGGAATCGAACCCCGATTACCAGGATGAGAACCTGGCGTCCTAACCGTTAGACGATAGCGGCATATTTACTTCGTTAAATATATCAATAAAATTAAAAATTTAATTTGCCTTAGATTAAGCGTTTATTTAACGGAGTTAACTTATTATTAACACATTATACACATAAAATCAGCCAGTTATCAATAGTTTTTCCTCTTGACTGATTTAACTAAGCGCGCCTAAACTGAAATTAGAGTTAGAGTGCGGATCAGTCTGCATTTTAACAATGCCTGCCGTCATAAGTATTCATATACGAAAAACGGCAACGCATGGGGATTGAAGCGCCTGCATATGCATAATGTGCTGGCGCTTTGTTTTATAGGATTAAACGGCTAGCTTATAAAATTATTTTATAAGCTAGCCGTTTTATTATCCCAATATATTGCCAATAAAATCTTTATGGCCTCGCAAGAATTCTTCGCTGGCTAGCGCGTTTTTTCCTTCAAGCTGCAAACTTTTTATAATTAAAGCGTCCCGGCCGCATTGCACGGCCAAGCCGCTGTTGTATTTAAAAGTTTTGCCCGGCTTATAAGAATTTATTTCTATAGGCTGATTTTGCGCGGAAATTATTTTAATTTGTTTGCCGTCCCACCAAGTCCAGGCCATGGGCCAGGGATTCATGGCTCTAATAAATTTTTCCAGATGCGCTGCCGGTTTTGACCAATTGATTAAACCGTCGCCCTTAGTTAAGGCTTTGGCGTAGCTGGCCTGGCTGGAATCTTGCGCTTTCGGCGTGATTTTTCCGGCTAAATATTTTTTGATCGCGGCAATCAGAAAATCCGCGCTTACTTCCGATAATTTGTCATATAATGTTCCGGCCGTATCTTCATCGCTAATGTTAATCGCGGTTTGCGCTAAAATCGCTCCGGTATCTAAGCCTTTATCCATTTTTATTATGGTTAAACCGGTCTCTACGTCGCCGTTTAAGATAGCGGCCTGAATTATGGCCGCGCCCCGGTATTTAGGCAGAAGCGAAGCATGCAGATTTAGGCAGCCGTATTTCGGCAGATTCAAAATTTCTTCAGGTATAAGCTGCGCGTAAGCCGCTACGATAATTAAATCGGGTTTTAGCAAAAGAATTTTATCTCTGATATCTATAATATGCTCCGGCTGTAAAACCGTAATATTTTTTTTCTCGGCCGCGATTTTTATGGGCGAAGACGTTATTATTTGTTTTCTGCCCGTTGGCCTGTCCGGCTGGGTAATTGCTAAGACTATTTCAAAGTCGTTGTCTTTTATTAAAGCCTCAAACCCGGGTAAACCGAATTCGGCAGTGCCGATGAAGATTGTTTTAGTTTTATTCATTTTTGTTTTTTAATTTTTCATTTTCTATCTCTACCGCCTTGTCAATAAAAAGTATTCCGTCAAGATGATCAATCTCATGCTGTATCACCCGAGCCATCATGCCGACGGCGGTAAGTTTGGTTTTTTTGCCGTCTTTATCCGTATAAGTTAAGCTGATTTTTTTGTGCCTTTTAACTTTGCCGAAAACTCCGGGTATGGATAAGCAGCCTTCTTGCCCTATTTCGCGCGCCCAGGATTTTTTAGTGAATTTGGGGTTTATCAAGCAGAAAACTCCGTCTTTGGAATTAATGACGGCCAATCTGATATTCTTCCCAATTTGCGGAGCGGCCAAGCCAACGCCGTCGGTTTTAAGCATGGTTTTATCCATGGCGGAAATAAGGTTTTTAAATTCGCGGCTTTTTATAGCTTCCGGGCTTATTTCAATTGATTTTTTCCTTAAAATCTGGTTGGGCTGAGTTATTATTTTTAGTATTGGCATGTTATAAATGATAAATTATTAATACTCTTTCTGTCATTGCGAGGAGACTTGTAATCAAGTCGACGAAGCAATCTCTGGTTAAGTTCAGAGTACGTGAGATTGTGAAGTTTATCCCGAGCGATAGCAAGGGACCTGCATTCCTTTCAGTCGCTCGCAATGACAATAATAGTTGATATTAACAAATAGATGAAATTTTAGCAATAGTTTGTTATACTTAATATATGCAAACAAACAAAGGCATGGAAAAATTAGGCGATTTATTTATGGAAGGGTCAAAAAACCAGCGCTTGCGGCCTAAAGCGCCGGCTTATGCTTGGCAGGATTTGGCTTTAGAGGTAATTAAAGAATTAAACATTCCGGATTTTAAAAGAAGCGCGGTTTTTAGAGTATGTAAACTAAAGCCAAGAGTTTATATTGAAAAATGTTTAAATGACACTAAAGAATTATGCCATACCGGCGAGAAGTGGAAATATTTTTTTAAAGTCGCGGCCGGCGGAGCTAAAAGTAAAAAGTTATAATTTAAAATTCATCGTTAAATAACCGACGCCGAAAGGCGCTTCGTATGATAAAAGCTGGGGTTCATATTTTATAACCTCTATAATGCCAAGCAAGATAACGATTGATTTTAAGCCGCATTCGCCCGCGTCAGCGATTAATTCCGGTTTGAATTTTATTATTTCATTGGTTTGTTTTTTAAGCAAACAATCAATTAGCTTTTTATCAAATTTTTTTCCTTTAGGGCTAAAGCCGGCCGGGGCGTTTTTGCTTAACCTATGCGAAAGGTCGCCGGAAGCGATTAGGGCGATACGGGTGCTTGAGCTTAATAGTTCATTTTTTAATATCTGGCCGAAATTATAATGAGCGGCTAAACTCAATCCCGAATAATAAAGCGGGATTATTTTTATTTTTGGCAAGTGCCGGGTTAAATGATAGAGGGGGATTGAGGCGCCGTGGTCAAGCTTGGTTTCGCTAATAAGCTGGAGCGGGGCCTTAGTCTCTAATTTTTCTCTGATTTTATGGGCTAAGCCGATATCGCCGTTTAGATTAAATTTAGTCGTTAAATCGCCGAAGTCTTTAAAATCACCCGTGAATTCAGGGCTTAAGTTAATAGTGAAAGCTTCTTCCTGCAGATGGCCGTGCGGAGAAATGATAATGATAGTTTCCGCCTGCGAAGCATATAAATCTTGCTCTAATTCCAAATATGAATCAGAAGTGGCTTTAAGCTGATTGATATTTTCTTTGCCGATGGTCGGTATAAGAATGGGCGGGTGAGGGACAATAGCGGAAAAGACAATAGACATATAGTTAATGATTAAAATATTTATTCTTGCGCATTTTCCGCTAGCACTTCGGTTATTGGCGCGCCGGCTTCGTATAAATATAAGACGCTTGACGGCACGATGATGATATTTTCCGCTTTATAGCCTAGGCCGCTGAAGACTTTGTCTGAAGCTATGAGGATTTTTTTGCCGCCGGAAATTACGTAGGCGTAAGGGGAGTCTTTGGTTTTTAGAAGTTCTCCGTCGCCGAATAAATAAGGTTTTAAGGTTAGGTATTGGTCAAGCTCCTCCGGCGCGACTTTTATGATTTTTTTACTGCTGAATTTCGCGGTTAAGAAAATTTTATCAATCAGCGGCGCTTTAGTGCCGTCAATCACGTAATAAACGCCGCCGGTTTTGTTATTCTGCAAGAGCGCTCCGGTCGGATAAGTCGAAGTGGCGGTGATATTGGCCCCATCGGCGTAATAATTTATGTCTTCCCAGCTGGCGTTAACGACTTCGTCCGGGTTAAAGCCCATTTTGCGGAAAGCTTCCATGGATGTAAAGCCGCGCTTTTTATCGTCAACCAATAAGAAAATCGTGCCGCGCGGCGATTTGATTAGGGAATATTGGGGGAATTTAATCGGCGCGCCTTTCTCATATTTATCCAAGTCGGATTTGTTTATTTTTATGATTTTATTGGCGTCAAAGCGCGTAGCCAAGGCGGCCATGGATAAGAACGGCCGTTTTAAGCCGTTTTGCAGAAGCCAGACTCCGGGTTCGCCTTGGGCTTGCAGGAGAGAGCCGTCCGGATAGATTTTAGTGAACCAGCGCTGCCAGATTTTATAAAAATTAAAATTGCCGTTATAGACGTGCGGCGTGTAATTATACAGCGCGGCCGTAGCCTGGTTAACCGGCGTTACGGTTATCGGATCGGTGCTGATAGTTCCGTAAGGGTTGGTGAAAGTATAAGTATTGCCGGCACGGTAAGTATAAAATTGGGGATTATCCATATAGTCTCTGAACTGCAAAGCCGCGGAATTAACCTGTTTGCCAAAACCTTGCCAGCGGGTATTGCAGCCGCCTGAATCCGGACAACCGTAACCGGTGGCCCAATCAAGATTACGTTGGCCGGGCGAAGAATTTTCAATCAGACTTTGCTCTTTCTGCAGAAGCACTAAAAGGAATTTTGGGCTGATGGTAATTTTCCGGCATTTTAATTTTCTTTCTTCTTCGGTCGGGTTATCGCTTAAAATAGCGCTACTGCAGTCATAATTTTTTGCGGCCGCGTTATAAATTATTTCCGAAGCTTTTCTAGTTACGCCGTAATAATCCGGGCAGGAGTAATTAGCCAAATAGCTATTTTTATTTTCTAAAAATTTTTGAATATCGGCTAAATCCATGGAAGTATAATCCATGATTTCCAAGTCGCTAATAATATTATTAGGATCAAAGCCTTCGGCGCTGGCGGTAAGACCGAATGCCAAACTTAATGGTATAATTATAAAAATTAATAAATATTTTAGGTTTGTCATGAAAAAATGTAAAATGTAAATTTCAAAATGAAAAATGACAATGTAAAGTTACTTGTCCCGCCTCGCTTACGGGGTCGGGGAAAATTATAAAATTAGGCAATTTTACATTTTGAATTGTCATTTTAAACTTTGATCTTTAAATTTTTAATTAGTTATACTATACATTATAGTATACGAGGGGTAATAGGGCAAATTATACTAGTCTGTTTACTAAAATTAGCCAATATATTTATTATTAGTTGATTTTTTTAGTGAATTGTGTTAAGATATAATTTAAATATTTAGTGTGGATAGGGGGAAGGGGATAGTTTTTTCAAAATTTAATTATGGAGGGGAAAATGAAAAAACGAGTTCGAGGGGAAAAATTAATGGCGGATCATGTCGCTCTTGGAATTGACAATTGGTCGAGGGATGTGCGCGATGATCTGGAAAGGTTAAACGACAGAAAACAGGTGCCGATTGGAGAAAGATTATTTTGTACAATTGACGGTACTGCTGTCGCGTCTTTTGGAGAGGTCGTCAGCGGATGTTCTAATATCTCATTCTGTCAGCTTCAAGATTGTCTTACAGGAAATGAGGAAAAGGTTTGTACTATTTGCGGCTATGAATTTGCTGAAGAAAGAAAAATCGGCGGCGCTTATCCCTGCCAGCCTATTAACGAAGATGATTATGAGGATAGGCTTGATACGCCGGAAAAGATAAAAGCATATTATCGTTTTATGTACCCCTGGCTGTTTATTGACAAAGCGCCAGCCGTTAAGAAAAGAAAAAAAATAAAGCTGGAGAAAATCGGTTGCCCAAAATTTCATGGCGCGACGCGCCAAAGCCATCCTAAACCAAAAGTTTTGCGTTTGCATAGTAAATCAAACGCGAAAAGAAGACCCTGCAAATGCCGTTGTAGAAAAACTATACGGCAGATAGAATAAAATGAATTAAAAAAGGACCGCCGATTAAATCAGGCGGTCCTTCTTCTTTTATCTGTTATTTTTTATTTTACGGTCATCAAAATTTTATCTTTTACGCCCAAATCAATTTCCACTTTGTTGCCTTGCTTGATTTTACCTTCAATTATTTCCAAAGCCAGTTCGTCTAAAATCATATTTTGGATGACCCGCTTAAGCGGCCGGGCGCCGTAAGTCGTATCAAAGCCTTTTTCCGCCAGCATCTTTTTAACCTTAAGCCCGATTTTAATATTAATTTCTTTATTTTTCAGCCTGGTCTCAACTTTAGCCAGTTCCAAGTCAACGATTTTAGATAAAACTTCTTTGTTCAGGCTTTTGAATATGACGATTTCATCAATGCGGTTTAAGAATTCCAGCTTAAAATGGTCTTTTAAGATGTTGTCAATTTTTTCCTTCATTTCATCCGAGCGCAGGCTGGCCGCGGTTTTTACGTCCGTAGTATCGGCGAAACCGATGGAATATTCTTTAATCACTTCATTGCCTAGATTTGAGGTCATGATAATGATGGCATTTTTAAAGTTAACCGCCCGCCCTTTAGAATCGGTCAGGCGGCCGTCGTCTAAAATTTGCAGGAGTATATTAAAGACTTCGGGATGAGCTTTTTCAATTTCGTCAAACAGCACCACGCTATACGGCCGGCGCCTGATTTTATCGGTTAATTGCCCGCCTTCGTCATGGCCGACATAGCCGGGCGGCGCGCCGATTATTTTAGCTACCGAATGTTTTTCCATAAATTCGCTCATATCCAATCTAACTAAAGCGTTTTCATCGTTAAACATGAATTCGGCTAAAGCTTTAGCCAGTTCGGTTTTACCCACGCCGGTCGGGCCGACAAACATAAAAGAGCCGATAGGTTTTTTTTCTTCATTAATGCCGGCTCGCGAGCGCCTGATGGCGTTAGCCACGGATTTAATGGCCTCGTCTTGGCCGATAACTCTTTTATTTAAAACCTCTTCGGCTTTGGCTAATTTTTTTATTTCCGATTCCAGCATTTTAGAAACCGGGATGCCGGTCCAGCGCGCCACGACTTTAGCAATATCTTCTTCGTCAACCTCTTCTTTTAAAATTCTTTGGCCCGCCGATTGGATTTTTACGAGTTCGGCTTCTTGTTTTTTTACTTCTTCCATAAGCGCGGGAATTTTTGAATATAATATTTCCGCCACTTTGGTTAAATCGTCGCCGCGCCGCTCAATAATCTCGGCTTGAATTTTCAGTTCGTCAATTTGTTTTTTAGACAGCCTGATTTTAGCGATGATATTTTTTTCATTAAGCCAATGCAGTTCCAGCTGATTGGCTTTTTCTTTGAGAGCCGCTAATTTTTTGTTTATTTCTTTTAATTTGGCGGTTTGCTTGTTTTCTTTCATTAAGCCGGCCTTTTCAATCTCCAGCCGTTTTATTTCCCGCTTTAAAGCGTCCAATTCGTCCGGCGAAGAATCTATTTCCATGCGCAAAGCCGAAGTGGCTTCGTCAACCAAATCCACGGCTTTATCCGGCAGAAACCGATCGGTAATATAGCGGGAAGATAATTTGGCCGCGGCGATTAAAGCATCGTCGGTAATCCGCACGCCATGGTGCACTTCATATTTTTCTTTAATGCCGCGCAGAATAGCGATGGTATCTTCAATTGAAGGTTCGCTGACATAAATCGGCTGAAAGCGCCTTTCTAAAGCCGCGTCCTTTTCAATATATTTTTGGTATTCGCGGGTAGTAGTAGCGCCCACGGCTTTTAATTCTCCCCGCGCCAAAGCCGGTTTTAGCATGTTAGAGGCGTCCATAGAGCCTTCAGAGGCCCCGGCGCCCACCAAGGTGTGCAGTTCGTCTATAAAGAGGATAATGTTGCCGCCCTGGGCCTTAATCTCTTTTAAAACGGCTTTTAGGCGGTCTTCAAATTCGCCTCTGAATTTTGAGCCGGCCACTAAAGCGCCGAGGTCCAGCGAAATCAATTCTTTGCCTTTTAAGGTTTCCGGCACATCACCGGAAACAATTCTTTGCGCCAGGCCTTCAATGATAGCGGTTTTGCCCGTGCCGGCTTCGCCGATTAAGACCGGGTTATTTTTAGTGCGCCGGGACAAGACTTGCATAATGCGCCTGATTTCTTCGTCGCGGCCGATGACCGGGTCAAGCTTTTCATTTCGCGCCAGCTCGGTTAAGTTAATGGCGTATTTTTCCAAAACTCTGAATTTTGACTCCGGCTCCGGATCGGTGATAGTTTGCGCCCCCCTTAGCTTGCCCAGTATTTTTAGAACTTCCATATATTCAACCCCGGCGCTAATCAATATTTCCTGGGCTCTTGATTTTATGCCGATTAAAGATAAAAACAAATGCTCGGTGGAAATGTATTCATCGCCGATTTTATCCGCTTCTTTTTTAGCGCGCTCTAAAATCATGGCCACTTCGGCCGTGCCTTGGACCGTGCCGACGCTGGCGGAAATTAAAATTTTCGGCAGTTTTTCTATAATTTCCTTGGTTTGTTTTTCTATTTGGCGAAAATTAATGCCTAATTTTTCAAGGATCGGCTTAATTAAGCTCTCGCTTTGAGCGAGTAGGGAAGCGAGTAAATGCAAAGCTTCAATTTGCTGCTGGCCGTTGTCCTGGGCGATAATTTGCGCGTTGATAATGGCTTCTTGGGATTTATGGGTGAATTTATCAAACATATGTTTAAAATTTTTCTGTCATTGCGGGCTTGACCCGCAATCCAGAAACTTGTTAATTGCGATTAAACATGGATTCCGGCTCGTAGGCCGGAATGACAATACACTTTTTAGCACTCTTTAGCGTTGAGTGCTAATTTCAATATAGTATAGCCGTTTAGCCTTGTCAATAGTTTCTCGGGTTAAAAGATTATTTTAAATATGCTATAATGTGGATAAGCAGAAATCTCAAAAAATAAAGGAGGGGACCATGATGGAGAAAAATTGTTTTAACTGCGCATTTAGACAAGCGTGTTTTTGCCAAATATTTAGACATCTGATTGAAAATTGTAAAAACGAAGGCAAGGATTGCGTTGCCTTTATGGAAAATTCGCCTAAACAATGTTTTTCCGAATCTGTCTATTTTTCTCTACAAAGAAAAATAGCCGAAGGTTATTTTGATTAAAGGCGCTATCTAAAATAGCGCCTTTCTCATTCCAAAATATCTAAACTCTTATCGCAATAAAGGCAGCGGCCGTGATGGTCCAGGCGTTCAATCTCGTAGCCAAAGCGGCGAATGGCTAGCTGGCCGCAGACCGGGCAATAAGTATTTTCCCTTTCATCGCCCGGGATGTTGCCGGTATAAACATATTTAAGGCCGGCTGATTTGCCGATTTCATAAGCTCCTAAAATTATTTTTTCCGGCGTGGCCGGAGTATTTTTTAATTTCCAGGCAACGTCCGGGGAAAATTTGGAAACATGCCAAGGCGTGTCGGCGCCTAATTCTTCGGTGATGAATTCGGCGGTTTTTTTAAGCATCTCGTAATCGTCGGATAATTCCGGAATAATCAAAGTGGTTATTTCCAGGTGCAGGCCGGCTTTTTTTATGGCGATTAAATTATCTAATACCGGTTCAAGCTTGGCCGCGCAGTTTGTTTTATAAAATTCGCTATCCATGGATTTTAAATCAACGTTGATGGCGTCAAGGTAGGGGGAAATTGCTTCCAGGCATAAGCCGCTCATGTAGCCGTTAGAAACCCAGATATTTTTTAAATCATTCTGCCTGGCCAGCTTCATAATCTCTAGGGCGTATTCGGTAAAGATGGTCGGCTCATTATAGGTATAAGAAATTGACGAGCAGGCGTTGTCCAGCGCACCGCTGACGATTTTTTCCGGCTCTATAAAATCAATATTTTTAATTTTTTTCTCAATATCAGCGGCTTGGCTGATATGCCAATTTTGGCAGTTCAGGCATTTAAAATTACAGCCCAGCGTGCCGAGAGAATAACTTAAACTGCCGGGTAGAAAATGAAATAAGGGTTTTTTTTCAATCGGGTCAACGTTTAAGGCCGCCGGATAGCCGTAGGTCAAAGAGAAGAGCTGGCCGTTGATATTTTTTCTAACTCCGCATACTCCGGCCGAATTATTTTTTATCAAGCAAGCCTGATGGCAAAGCAGGCAAGCCGCGGTTAGATTATCTGATTTTTTGTAGAATTCGGCTTCGTGCATATTTATTTCTTACGCCTGTATATTAGCATAAAATTTCCTTTTTGTCATGCGGAATGCGTTTGCTAAAGCTAGCTTTTTTTAGTATAATTCAGTTATGGGTTTAATCAATATATTAGGCGTAAATATTAACACCTTCAGCAAGAAACAGGCTCTGGCTAAAATCCAGGAGTTTTTAATTGACGGCCGGCGGCATTTTATTATTACGCCCAACCCGGAGATTATTCTAGCGGCCGGCGAAGATAAGGAATTTTTTGATATATTGAATAAAGCTGATTTGTCTTTGCCTGACGGCGTTGGCTTAAAAATCACGGCTTGGCTGATGGGCGTTAATTTTCAGAGAATTACCGGAGCTGATTTATTGAAAGATATTTTGGCGATAGCGGAGGCGCAGGGCAGGCGAGTGGCGGTTTTTAACTGGCGAGGCGGGCTATCAAGCTATCAAGATATATCGCAGGCGTTGGCCGTTTACTATCCAAAATTGCAAGCCATAGCCATTGACTTGGATCGGCAAACTGATGTGTCGGAGGGCATACTAGCGCCAGTGCGCGAATTCAAGCCGGGAATAATTTTTTTAACTTTAGGCGCGCCTTATCAGGAAAAATTTATTTTTCATAATTTGGCCAAGCTGCCGTCCGTTAAAATCGGGCTGGGCGTTGGCGGAGCGTTTGATTTTTTAACCGGCAAGCTGCCACGCGCGCCTTTTTGGCTTAGAAAAATAGGCTTAGAATGGCTCTGGCGATTGATTAAACAGCCGGCCAGATGGAAAAGGATTTATAACGCGGTCATAGTTTTCCCGGTTAAATTTTTAATTTGGTTGATTAAAAGAAAAATTTAAAAATAAATTTTAAACATATGTTAAAATATACGCCGTCAAAAAACGCGTTAATCATCGCTAAGCAATATTTAAAGCAAGAATTCAGGAAAATTTTTGCCGATATTAAAGATGATAAATTTTATAAAAGAATTGATAAATCAATTGATAATTTTAACGCCAGGGAAGGGGAGGCGTCGTTTTGGAATTTATTAGCCGCGATTTCCGAAGGCTGGAAGCTAAAGCAGGTTTTCGCCGTTATGTCGGATGATAAATATCAATGGAAGCTGAAAAATATCCCGTTGGAAAAAATTTATTTAACCGGCATGTCGCCGATAATTGATAAGTATGTTATAAAAAAATTCAACCGCAATCCGGCGGCTTTTGCCAAAGCCTGGAAGATAAACAAGGCTATGCGGGAGGAAATTATTAAAACCGGATTTTGCGCCCATAAAGAAAGGGATTATTTCCCGATTTTAGTTTATAAAACAGGGGATAGTTACCGAGTTTTTGACGGCATGAGGCGCGTTTTACTAGCCTTAACTAAAAATCAAAAAAATATTAAAGCTTGGGCAGGCTATAAAGTTAACGCTAAAGGCCGGCCGCTCATTAGCGCCAACCGTTGCTATTTTTTGTCAAACTTATATAATCAAGCCAAGAGCAAAGATAAAACTCTGGAAAAATCAATTATTAGAATTGGCAAAGAAATCAATAAAAATTATCGTAACGGCCGCGAAGTGCTTTTAAAAAGAATTATCGGCTGGTCGCATGACCAAAAAATAAAAAGTATTTTCGCGGAAATGATAAAATAAAAAGTTCATCTTATCTTTGTCATTTCGACCGAAGGGAGAAATCTATAATACAAGGAAAGCGCTTTATTATGCGAAAAGAATACCAATTTTTTGTTTATATTTTAAGCAATTACGAAAGAACAACTTTATATGTAGGTTTTACTAATAATATAATAAGGAGAATGATTGAACATAAAAACGGCCTAGGCTCTAAGTTTACTAAATTATACAAGTTAACAGATTTACTTTATTACGAACAACACCAATATGTTAACGATGCCATTTCCAGAGAAAAAGAAATAAAAAAATGGCGTCGCGAAAAAAAGATTAATTTGATAAAATCAAAAAATAAAATGATGAATGATTTAAGCGATAAGTTATTTTCAGAATATGATATTTCCGAAAAAGAAATTAAAGATTATGTAGGTAGTTTAAAAAATAATTGATATATTAGTTTAAGTATTAACCTATTATAGATCTCTCCTCCCTGTGGTCGTCGAGATGACAAAAAGGTCAGGCTAGAGATGATAATAATATTTATGAGCAATATCAGAGTTCGTTTCGCTCCATCGCCGACCGGTTTCCTGCATATCGGCAGCTTAAGGCCGGTTTTGTTTAATTATCTGATAGCGAAAACTTTAAACGGTGAATTGATTTTAAGGATTGAGGACACGGACCAAAAAAGGGAAGTTCAAGGCGCGGTTAAAGGCTTAATTGATATTTTAGACTGGGTGGGCATAAAATTTGACGAAGGGCCGCATGTTGGCGGCGGATTCGGGCCATATACCCAATCGCAAAGGCTGGAAATTTATAAAGAGCATATTGAAGCGCTTTTAAAAAAGGGCGAGGCTTATTATTGTTTTTGCACTTCTGAAAGATTAACCGAGATGCGCGAGCGCCAGCAGGCGGAAAAAAAACCGCCGCGCTATGACCGCGCCTGCCGCGAGCTCGCCAAAGAAGAAGTTGAGAAAAAAATTAAAGCCGGAGAAAAATTCGTTATCAGGCAAAAAATGCCTGTGGGCGGAGAAATTATTGTCCATGATGAACTGCGCGGCGATATAAAATTCGCGGCCCGCGATCTGGAAGACCAAGTTTTAATAAAATCAGACGGCATGCCGACTTATCAATTCGCTAGTGTAGTTGATGATCATCTTATGGCCATCAGCCATGTCTTAAGAGGCGATGAATGGCTTTCCAGTTTCCCCAAAAATATTTTATTATATAACGCCTTCGGCTGGCCAGCGCCGAAATTTATTCACCTAACCTTAACTTTAAATAAAGAAGGCGGTAAATTAAGCAAGCGCCAGGGCGACGTAGCGGTTGAGGATTACCGCTCTAAAGGCTATCTGCCCGAAGCTCTATTGAATTTTTGCGTCTTGCAGGGCTGGCATCCTTCGGCGTCGGCTAAAGCGCCAAAAGAAAAAACCGATGAAATTTTAAATTTGGATGAAATGATTGAATATTTTGATTACAAAGATATGGGGATCAGCCCGGCGGTTTTTGACATAGAAAAATTAGACTATTTCAACGGTTATTATATCAGGCGGATGTCATTGGAAAAATTAACTAAATTATGCCTGCCGTTTATGGGCGAAAATTTGAAATTAACTCGCGATACAAGAAAACAAGCCAATGATTTTATGGAAAAAGTTATCGGGCTGGAGCAGGAAAGGCTTAAGAAATTATCCGAGATAGGGGAGTTGACAAAGTTCTTTTTTTTGGATAATCTTGAATATCCGGAAGAAATGCTGATCTGGAAAAATTTAACTCTTAAGCAGGCGAAAGCGAACCTTAAAGAGCTGGCCGCTTTGCTTGAAAAAATTCCCGAAGCCGACTGGTTGAAAGAAACGATTGAAAAAACTCTGCTTGATTACATTAAAGACAAAGGCGCTAAAAACGGCGATTATCTCTGGCCTTTGCGCGTAGCGCTTTCCGGCCAAAAATTCAGCCCGCCGCCTTTCGCCATCGCCGCGATTCTAGGCAAAAAAGAAAGTTTAGATAAAATTAATAAAAATAAATAAAAAAATCCCGAAAGGGGAAGGGGGATGACATGAATTACGAGGAGTATTTGTTCTTTTTATTTTCAATTTTTTTTGGCATTTACTTGATGGGCAGAGGATTTTCTTCTGAAACGCTCTCTCTAACGTGTGCAATATTTGGATTATTTATTTTCTTTTTTGCCTTCATGAATTTATTATTTTTAGGGCCAGGAAGCAAAGTGGCTACCATGCCGGCGGATATATTTTTCGCGGTGGTAGCTGGAATGTTAATAGCGTGGGCCTTTGGAAAGACAATCGAAAGGAGGACATGATGAATTTATGGGAAGCTTTTATTTTTATAATGTTAGTTTTTGTATTTATTCTGATAACCGAAAGGAAAAATGTTAATAACCCGGGGCGGATAGGAGAATATGCGATTTTTATGTTTTTCGTTGTAATATTGACATCAGGAATAATAATGTTATTTATTTCTTTCTTTTCTTTTTATTGCCACTGGCCATCTTTTTATTGCCGCTGGCCATTCGTAGTGGTACTTGATAGTATGGTAATATCATATTCTGGCTTGCTGTTGGGCTATACTGTAAAGCAATTGTTTTTTAAATAAGATAATCTATGTAGTTAAGGGGCTTGGATAAAATCCGGCTCCTTTTTTTATTGTTTAAAAAATGTTATAATTAAATTATTCACCCTGTTAGAAGTCTTAAATAAACAAGATATCTGGCAGGGCAAATTATAATTGCAGTTTCTATGGGAACTTCTAACAGGGTAAAAAAAATTATTAAGTTAATCATACCTATATTATTTTTAGGCCTGTTTTTAACCGCGCCTGATTTTAGCTATGGCCAGGCTGAAGCCGGGCAAAACGAAGAAGTCAGGCAGATAAACAAAGATATTCAGGAAAAAAAAGACAGGATTAAAAAAATCCAGGATCAGCAGGCGGTCTATGAAGCGCTGATTAAGAAAAAACAGAGCGAAAAAGCCAGCCTGAATAACCAGCTGGCGATTTTAGAAAACCGTTTGGCTAAAGCCGCTTTGGATATTGAAAGCGCGCAGACCGAGATTGACCGGACGAATTTAGAGATAGACAAAGTCAACCTGGAAATTAAGGCTAAAGATGAGCAGATTTTAAATCAAAAAGAGCATATCGCGTCAGTCGTTAGATTGATGCAAAAGCAAGACGATAAATCAACTTTGGAAATATTGCTTCTGAACGGCACTTTGAATGATTTTGTCAGCCAGGTTAAATATTTGGAAGATATAAATAAAGAAATCGGCCAGAGTTTGGAAACTTTAAAGCAATACAAAAAAGATTTGGAAGCCCAGCAGAAAGATTTGAACGGAAAAAAGCGGGAATTATCCGGCTTGAAGGTAGAGCTGGAAAACAGAAAAAGCGGCCTGGCTACGGAGCAGCAAAACAAGGCGTATGTTTTAGACCAGACTAAATCTTCGGAAAGAGAATACCAAAGGTTATTGGCATTAGCTAAACAAGAACAACAGCGGGCTGAGTCCGATATCGTCAGCCTGGAAAAAACCGTCAGGGCAAAATTATCTAAAATTTCCGGCCAAGCCTTGGAATTCAATGACGCGGGTTTTATCTGGCCGGTGACGAAAAATATGGTTATGGCGACTTTCCATGATCCGGACTATCCGTTCCGCTATATTTTTGAGCATCCGGCCATAGATATCAGGGCCGGTCAAGGCAGCGCCTTAAGGGCCGCGGCTTCAGGCTACGTGGCCATAGCTAAAAACGCGGGTAAAGGCTATAGCTATATTATGATAGTGCATGGCAACGGGCTGGCTACGGTTTACGGGCATGTGTCAAAAATCTATGTCCAAGCCGATGAATACGTAGTCCAGGGGCAGGCGATCGGCCTTTCGGGCGGCATGCCGGGCACTAACGGAGCCGGCTCGTTAACCACCGGGCCGCATCTGCATTTTGAAGTCCGCTTAAACGGAATTCCGGTTAATCCTTTGGAATATCTGCCGTAAAAATTGATATGGATTTAATAGAACATTATAAAAAAGTCCAAACAGCTTGCGACTGCGCTTTAAAAATAATTGGCATTACCAAGCTTAAATTCAGGCCCATGCGCCGCCAAGACGACCACGTTAATACCAAGCGTGGTTTTGTTATCGGCCGGACGAATTTAAAAACCGGCCTGATTACGATTGATATTTTTACGCCGAAGTTCAGAAAGCCAAAAAAAATTTCTTCAATTTTAAGGACGCTAGCCCATGAAGCCGCGCATCATCAAAAACCGCCTTACCGCTCGCGGTTCAGGGGGCGGATAATAACCAGAATTCATTACCCGATATTTTATCGGCAGGTAACGAGAAATATTAAGAAGTTGAAAAAAGACAAAACGCTGGGGGAGTATTTTTCCTTGAATAGGGGATATAGGCATTTATTTTTAAAGCGGTATGCGCGTATTACTTTATAGTCATTTCAATAAATCTAAATTTCTACGGGCTTAACCTAGATTCCCGCCCGCCTAGCGGACTGGTAAACCTGCGCGGGAATGACAATAAAAAATTAGTCGCTTACAGCGGTAGTTATTTAAAGGGGGAATTACTATAACGGCTATACTTTTCTAATATAATAGCGTCGCACAATATAACTTATGCGACGCCAGACTAACCTTTGATATAATCTATTTGCTTGAGTTTATGCCCGGCCTATTGAATTAACATGCCGAACAGGCTGATTTGCGGGTAAAATAATAATATGAATTTCAATAAAAGTAAAAATAAGCCGACAATCAAAAAACAAAATACTATTACCCCTAAAATAAACAATGTTTTAAAAATTCCTTCCATAAGCTTATTGGCGCATTAAAATTTAAATGCCCGCCTGGTACCTATGTACCTTTTTAGGTTTAAATTTTAATAGGTTTATTAACATAAATTTAATTTTTTTCAATAGCCGGGTTATTTTTTCTGAAATTATGCTGTTATATAATCTCGCCTGCCTGCTTGCTACCAGTATATAACATTTTTTAATATTATGTAATTAGTTATGTGTCGCAAAATATTATTTCAGGTAAACATTATTGGCGTATCTTAAATCAATATACTCCCTAGCGGCTTTAAAATCGTTTTTTAATTTTTCTCTAATGATTAAATCAAGTTTGGCCGCTTGCTCGGCTACGGGCGCTTTTATGTTAAAATAAACTTTTGGCCCGGATAAAATCGCCATTTTAACGGTGTTAATGTCTTTATCAACAATAAATCTTTCAATCGCGAAATTATGTTTTTTCTCCTTGAATTCATTAAACAAATTCAGGATATAGCCTATCGCCTCTTTATTTATATTGGCTTGCCGCCCGTCTATCTTAACGGCGGTCAGGTTTTCTATTAAAGGGTAGCTTCCGTCGTTAATATTTAAAGGATCGGTTTGGTTTATGACGTTGCCGTCGCCGTCCAGATAATAGTATTGCTCATCTTCGCGCCAAACCGCGGCTTGTTGTTTTTCGCGCAAATTTATGGTTAAAGTATGAAATAATTTTCTTTTAACGGTTAAATCGTCTAAATAATATTTTTCGTTTAAAATTTTTATCAAATCGCTTTTATTATAAAGCAATAGATTATTTTTTCCCGCCAACCTGTCCCGCGCGAGATCCCAAGCGATTGATTCTATCTCGCCGGTTAGGCTTTCACGAACGCCGTTGACTTCTATTTTTTGGATTTTAAACAGAGTTGAAAAAAATAACAGCCAAACTAGGATTAAAATTATAATAGCGGCGGCGAAAATAGCCAGCTTGCTTTTATTTTTCAGCCAGCCCGGCTTTATATCCGCGGTTCTTTTATTTTGAAAAAAAGGATTTTTATAAGCTTTGGCCGAATAAACGTATTTTCTTCTATTTGAGCCGAACCGATTTATTTTTTTAAGGCTATTCCTCCTGAATAACATAATTATTTTAAATTTATTATAATTTTTTTGACTATTAAGCCGATCAGCAGGGCGTAAGCGTGGTGCTCGCCGAAGCGGTTTATTGAATAATTTTTTGTTTCATTGCCGTCGGTAACCGCTACGGTTTGCCCGCTTGAGGTTTTTTCCGTTATCTCGCCCAGCCAATGATTATTAAGGCTAGGCGTGTTTTTTTCTAAACCGAAAAAAATAACTTTGGCTTTTGTAAATCCGGAAAGTTTTTTAATCCGCCGGTTGTCGTAATTTAAAATTAAATAACCGTTTTCGTTAATTGACTCAACAAAATGCTTATACTCCCCTACTAGGTCGTCCATATCGGAAAAACTTTCAATATAGCGCTGGGTAATATCGGTGACAATGGCGATTTTCGGCTTAACTAATGACATTAAATATTTCATGTCGCCGCGCTTGTCTATGCCCAGGCCTAATACTAAAATTTTAGGGAAAGTTGGCTTAAATAACGATATAAAAGCCCGCCAAATAATCGGCAGCCAATTTTTATAAGAATTATAGCCGCTGGATAAATTCAGAATGGCTAGCGGCAGTCCGATTTCGGTATTGAAATTTTTAGGATTTGATCTAACGTCATATCCGGCTTGTTCCAGTCGGCGCTTAATTTCGCTTTTAACGAAAAATTCATTGGTGCTGCCGGTGACGCTGATAATCAGCGGCCGATGAATCAATAAAACTATTTTGGTAATAAATTTCAAATAGTATTTTAAGATTTGCTTGAAAATTATTTTCACCCCGTTAGAAATATCATTCATAGAGTTATATAGGTAAGATTAATTATGGCCCGTTAATATAAATTAATTTCTAACGGGGTTCATAAGCTAAAAAATTTTTCCAGCCGGTCAAAAGCCGTATTGATATGCGCCTCGGTCCGGCCGAAGCTTAACCGGATATGCCCTTCGCCGTTAGGCCCGAAGGCTATGCCGGGCACAACCGCGACCTGGACTTTATCCAAAAGTTCTAAAGCCAAAGCCAGAGAATCGCTGTTATTCAATATTTTAGGGAAAACAAAATAAGCGCTGTTAGGCTTTATGTAGCGCAAGTATTTATTAAGCCGATCAAGCCTTGAGCAAATTAAATCTCGGCGGCGGTCATATTGTTTTTTAAAATTAATTACATCGCCCTCCCCCATTTCCAAAGCTCCCATGGCCGCGTATTGGGAAATTACCGGCGCGCAGGTTACCAGGCAGTCATGCACTTTTAAAATTTCTTTAATAACCGATTCGTCGCTATGGATAAAGCCGATGCGCCAGCCGGTCATGGCGTGGGATTTGGAAAAACTGAAAACCCTGATAACGCGCTCTCTTATTTCCGGCAGTTCGGCCAGGGAAAATATTTTTCCCGAACCGCCATAAATAAAATCTTTATAAACCTCGTCGCTGATTATAAAAAGGTTGTGTTTTTTCGCCAATTCGGCCAAACCGGTTAATTGCTCCCGGCCATAAATCGTTCCGGTCGGGTTATTCGGGTTGCAGAATAAGATGGCTTTGGTTTTCGGCGTGATGGCCTGCTCAAATTCAGCCAATTCAAAAGACCAGCCTTGGTCCTCGTTTAAAGGCACGAAAATCGGCGTACAGCCGGCTAAATTTATTACTTCTTTGTACGAGACATAAGTCGGCGTAGGCAGAATTATTTCGTCGCCCGGGTCGCTGACGGCTAAAACGGCCGCGGTTAGGCCCTCAATTGATCCGGCCGTTACTATGATTTCTTTCTGCCAGTCATAAAACATGTTTTCTTTAGCCAAAGAAATTTCTATCATTTCCCTAAGTTCCGGCAGGCCGGGCGATAATGAATATTTAGCCACGGCGCCGGCGCGCAAAGCTCTTTCCACGCGCCGTTTAATGCAGGCCGGAGTATCAAAACTGGGAATGCCTTGGGCTAAGGAAATAACGTCCGGGTATTTAGCCGCCCGGATTTCCATCTGCTTAATAACGCTTAATTGCAAATTTTTAACTCGGTTGAACATGGTTATTGGTTAAGCCGCCTTTTTGCTTTTTATCAATTTAATTTTTCCCGGCAGATACTTGCGCAGAACTTTGGGAATTTCTATTGAGCCGTCGGCTCGCTGATAATTTTCCATAATGGCGATTAAGGCGCGGCTGACCGCTATGGCCGTGCCGTTAAGCATATGCACGAAATGCTTTTCGCCGGCTAGGTCTTTATATTTGATGTTTAAGCCTCTGGCCTGGTAATCCGTGCAGTTAGAGGTTGAAGTAATTTCTGCCCAATCGCCGGCCGTGCCGTTTTTATTGGGTTTGCCCGGCAGCCAAGCTTCTAAATCGTAAGTCCGGTATGACGGCCCGCCCAAGTCGGCCGTTGAGTGGTCAATAACCCTGAACGGCAGGCCCAGGCCTTTAAATATTTCTATTTCAATATTCAGCATTTCCTGATGGGCCGCTTCGCTGTTTTCCGGCAAAGTATATTGGAACATTTCTATTTTAGTAAATTGGTGGACGCGGAAAATGCCTTTGGAAAATTTTGAATAGCTGCCGGCTTCGGTGCGAAAACAATGGGAGACGGCCACGTATTTTTTCGGCAAATCTTTTTCGTCAATAATTTCATTCATATGGTAGCCGCCCATGGTTATTTCCGCCGTGCCGATTAAGCTAAGGCCTGTCCCGAGTTTAGCCGAGGGATCGGTTTGCTCAATATTATATATTTGCGTTGCTTCGCCTCTCGGATTAAAGCCCAAGCCTTCTAAAACTTCTTGCTTGGCCATGTCCGGAGTTATAAACGGCGTGAATTTATGCTTGATAACGGTTTCTAAAGCGTATTGGATTAAAGCGAATTCCAATAAAACCGCCTGGTTTTTTAGGTAATAAAATTTCGCGGCGCTGACTTTAGCCGCGCGGTCAAAGTCAATTAAATCCAGATTTTCCGCCAGCTGAACATGGTCAAGCGGCGTGAATTTAAATTTAGGCGGCTTACCGTAAGTTTTTAATATCGGATTGTCGTCTTCATTAGCGCTTACCCGCACCTCGGGATGGGTTAAATTCGGAACCTGAAAAAGCAATTTTTTATATCCGGCATAAACTGAATTATATTTTTCTTCCAGGCTTTTTACGGTTTCGCCCAATTTTTTCATCGCGGATATTTCTTCGGCCGTGGGCTTAGTTTTGGAAACCGTATTTCTTTTCGCCCTAAGCTCGTCAATCTCGGCTTCCAGGGCGCGGCGCTCCTCGTCGGCTTTTATTAATTCGCCGATATCAACTTTGGCTAGCCGGTTTTTGCAGTTGGTTTTTATTAAATCAACGTTCTCCCTGATGAATTTTATGTTTAGCATATAAATCAATTAAAAATTAATAATTACGAATTACGAAATTTTTCGCGAAGCTAACGCTGCCGCAAAGAGTTATTCTCATATTAGTTTTTTAAAATAATAGATGTTTTGTATTTATGCGGCATAAAAGGCCTTAATCTTACAATTTTAGTTTTTAATTTTAATCTTTTTAATTCGTTTTTAAGCCGGTCAACAAAATTAGTTTGGTCATAGCCCAGGCAGATTATATTCGGCCGGTATTTTTTAATGGCGCTGTATTTATCGGTTAGACTGCCTAATACCGCTTTAGACGCCAATTTTAGGCCTTTAATCGCCTCTAGGCGCTGTTTTTCGCTATGCTCGGGCAATTTGCCTTTAACCTTTAAAACCGTGCTGTTGCGGGCAATAACAACGATTAGACAATCGCCATATTTTTTAGCCTGTTTTATAAAGTTGATATGCCCGGGATGCAAAATATCAAATGTGCCGAAAATCATAACAATTTTCATTTTTATTGTCATCCCGAGTGAGCGCATCTGCCAATCGGCAGATGAGCGACGAGGGATCTCGTTAAATGCAATAATGTAAATTATAAAAAATCTATTATTAAGTCTTTAAATATTAAGTTGTTACTTTTTATTAAGTTTATTTTCTTTTCTCTGCGCCAGCCTTTTAATTCTTTTTCTCTGGAGATGGCGTAGCTAATATCATTAAATATTTCATAATAAACTAATTTATTGATATTGTACTTCGCGGTAAAACTTTTTGGAAATTTTTTATTTTTATGTTCATAGCAGCGGTTCAATAGATTATTGGTAACTCCGATATAAAATCGTTTATTATTGATGTTAGTTAAAATATAAATATAGTAAGTATATTCTTTCATCTTTAAATTATATTATCATTTTATCGCGCTTTGCCGAGATCCCTCTGCCGCTGAAGCGGCATTCGGGATGACATTATTATTTCGGCCGCATCAGCGGGAAAATTTGGCATTCTCTCATGGATCTGTCCATTAAAAAAGCAAAGACGCGCTCCGACATGCCAAAGCCGCAAGCCGGCGGCATGCCGTATTCTAAAGCTTCCACAAATTCAGCATCAAACATCTGGGCTTCTTCGTCCCCTGCTTCCCTTAATTTAGCCTGCTCTTTAAATCTTTCAACCTGGTCTAAAGGATCATTAAGCTCGCTATAGCCGTTGCCTAGTTCCGAGCCGGCGATAATCACCTGAAATCTCTGGCTTAATTCCGGATGTTTCTCATCGCGCTTAGCCAAAGGCGAGACTTCAATCGGCACGCCGGTTAAAAAGCCCGGGCCGGTGATTTGCTTACGGCAATATTTCCATAAATTATCAATGGCGCGAGTTTTATTAAAGCCTTTTTTATCATATTCCACGCCCAGTTCTTTTAGTTTTTTTTCAATCTGTTTTATATCCGTAGCTAAAATATCAACGCCCGTATATTTTTTTACGGTTTCGCGGTAATCATAGCGCTCCCAGGTTTTCCCCAAATCAACTGCAAAATTTTTAATTTTAAATTTAAGCGCGCCGAAAGTTTCCTCGGCCGCGTATTTAAACAGCTCTTCAACCAGTTTCATGCCGGCTTCATAATCGGCGTAGGCCCAATAAAATTCCATATGCGTGTAATCCTGCAGATGCTCGGCGTCCATGCCTTCATTGCGAAAAACTCGCCCAATCTCAAAAGTTTTTTCAAAACCCGCGATCATCAGCCGTTTTTGCCATAATTCGCCGGCGCAAATACGCAGATAAACATTCATATCCAAAGCGTTATGATGAGTTAAAAAAGGCCTGGCGTCGGCGCCGCCGGCGGTATTCTCCAGGACCGGAGTTTCAACTTCCAAAAAATTTTTCTTAATTAAAAAATCCCGGATAGACTGCCAAAATTTCGCGCGTTTTATAAATATGTCTTTTACCTCGCTGTTAAATAAAATATCCAAATAGCGTTTTCTCAATAGCTCTTCTTCGTCCGATAAACCGTGCCATTTTTCCGGCAGGGGCCGGACGGCTTTGGCTAAGAGCCGCCAATCTTTAACCATAACGCTTTTTTCACCGTTATGGGTTAAAAAGGCCGTGCCGGAGATTTGCGCGAAATCGCCGATGTCAACGTATTTTGAAAATATTTTATAGCTCGAGTCGCCAATTTCTTTTTTAGAAAAAGCCAGCTGGATTTTACCGCTACCGTCTTCCAGATGGGCGAAAGTAAGATTGCCGTGGGCGCGCAGGCTTCTTAGCCGGCCGGCTAATTTCAATTCAACTTCGCCTGATTGCAATTTTTCAAAATCAGCCAGAACGTTATTCACAAAGATATTCTTTTCCGCTTTGGCCGGGTAAGGGTTGACGCCTAATTTTTTTAATTCCGCTAATTTTTTAAGCCGGTCCTCGCGCTCGCTTGTTTTTATCATACGAATTAACTTATAAATTAATGTTGATATTTTACCCTAATTTAACCTAAAAGTCAAAATAAAAGCCAAATAAAAAATAAGCTTCTCACAAAGCTTATTTTTAGAATACCGCTGATATTTATTCAACTTTTAAAATTTCATAAATTACATTGCCCCGAGGCGTGTTAACCGTTATTTTTTCACCCTTCTTTTTTCCGAGCAAAGCTACGCCCAAAGGCGATTCATTGGAAATTTTGCCTTCGCCTGGGTTAGCTTCGTTAAAGCTGACGATAGCAAACTCTTTGGTTTTGCCTTCGCTTAAGGCGGTTACTTTTGAGCCCATGCCGACCTTATGCTTATCGCCGTTATTCTGCACGATGGTAACGTTTTTTAATAAAGCCATCAGCTCGCCGATCCGCCCGTCGTTAAAAGCTTGCTCATCTTTAGCTTCGGCATATTCGGCGTTTTCGCTTAAATCTCCAAGTTCTTTAGCCGTTTCAATCCGGCCGGCGATTTCCAGCCTTTTAGGGCCAAGCCTTTCGTCAAGCTCTTTCTTTAATTTATCATAGCCTTCTTGGGAAATGATTTGGTCGGGCATAATGTTTATTAAATTAGAAGTAAAATTATATAATCTACAATATACAGGAAGTTTAAAATTTGCGCAAGAGCGTTGTTCGCGCTAAAAATTATTTTTTAATTTTAAATTTTCCAGCATAACCGCGGCGATGATTAGGCAGCCGATGCCTAAAGGATGGTTAACGTACGGGCTGAAGATATTAACCGCCAAGACGACTATTAAGCCGGCGGCTAATGACAAGGAATAATATGAGCCTATTTTAAAGCCGTCAAAAATAAGCTTGGCAAATAAAGCTAAATAAGCCAATAAGCCGAAAATTCCCAATTTCAGCCAAACATCAAGCCAGCCCCATTCAAAAGCATAAGTCGTGTATTCACCTTTTAAATTAGCGCTTAAAACGCGGGGATCGCTGCTGATATAAGTTACCGTGGCGCCAAAGCCTTGGCCTAAAATCGGCGCGGCTTTAATTTTCTGCCATAACGGCGGCAAAAGCTGCCACCTTGAAGAAGCGCCGGCCTCATCAGTAATTTGCGTGGCTCGGTCGCTTAATAAATTCGTGGCGTTAAAATCTCCGGCCGGCGCCGGGTAAGGAAATTTTATAATAAAAAAAGTTAAGGCCAGGCTTAAAATTATAACAGCTAGAGCCAGCAGGTTAAAAACGATAAATTCTTTTAACTTGGTTTTTAATTTAAAAATCATGGCCAGCCAAACGGATAAGCCGCCGGCCGCTAGCCCCAGCCAAAAGCTTCGCGAAAAACTGACTATGATGATTGATAATAATAAAGAGGCCAAGCCGATTAATTTAAGACTTTGTTTATTTAAGGCGGTATGTTTTTCCGCTAAATTTTTCAATAAATAAAACAGCAGAATAAAAAAGCCGATTAAAACAAAAATATGCGATTGCATAAATATCCGGTTGAACCCGGGAACGACTTGGGTTATCTCCCCGACTCCGCTGCGGCGCACCCAAAGGTAAAGATCCGGAATAAAAAAATTAAAACTATGGGAAAAAATATAAGCTAAAATAATCGTTTTTACGCTAAGCCAGCTTATGGACGCTAAAAATATTTGCTTAACAATGTTTAAATTATCGTCAGATCGCAAAAGGGAAAATACCGGAAAAACCAATAAAAAATACAGCCAATTGTTAAAATCAAAAAAGATATTGTTTAACGAATTATTTTTTAAAAAGCCGCTTACTGCGCCTAGAGCGATGAAAATAAATAAAGCTGAAAAATAAAATAAATAAGGCGAACGGAAAAAATTTAATTCCAGCTTTTTTGTTTTTACCGATTTAATTACGGTTCCGGCCAGCCAAACCGACATAACAATCAGCCAGAGCGCGATGCGGATGGAAATTTTAAAACCGCCGGTTTCAAAATAGAATAAATAACCGAAAGAGCTGATTAACAGTTCGGCTAATAATATATATAAGCCATATTCCAGCCGGTATAATGATAAGATTAAAACCAGAGCTATTATAATAAAAAACGCGGTAAAATTAACCGCCGGATAATAATAGCCTAAAAATGATAATATTTCGGCTAAGATTATCAGTAAAAAAATTAACCGTAAATTTTTATTTAAAATACCATTTATTGACATTCTGTTTAATATTAGTTAAAGTTATTTTAAATAACCGATGGAAATAAGGAGGGTAATTTATGAGGATATGGCGGCTCTTTTCAATCGTAGTTATTATTTCTTGGCTAATAGGCTAATTATATAATTTATTTTATTTAAATTCATCTAAAAATTTTTACCCAAACAGAAGGAGGGGCTAATGGAAAAAAGAAAAAGTATTATAGAATCGATTATTGACACTGCGTGTGAAAATTTCATAAGACGGATAGAACTCATGGCTGAATTTGAATCTCAGGCAGAGCGATCTTCAAAAAAAATTATGCCTGAGCCTTGCGCAGCATGCGGCTGTAATTTCTATGTTATTAGCGAATCATGCTTAATAACTGATATTTTTTGTTCTCAAGATCCACAAAATAATCAGAAAATCATGGTATGCGCTGACTGTGGCGAGCCAATTTAAATGGCTCTTAAATTGTTTATTTATCCTCCGGTTTATTTTAAAAATTGGAGGATTTTTTATTATAGGTTATGCTTTTGCTTGATTATGGCCATGGCTTGATTGTATTTTTTAACCCGGGGCAGCCAGGGAAATAGTTTATAAGCGCAGGACGGCAGCCAGCCGCTCATAGTCTGCGTGCCGCCTAAGGCAAGCTTAAAAAGAATTTGGTCGGCGAAAACTCCCGTATGGCCCTGTTCCAGCATAGTCAGCCAAAGATCCCAGTCTTGGAATTTTTTTATAGCTTCGTCAAAGCCGGGAAAATGCTCGCGCTTGATTAATGAAGTTGTAGTGATGTAAGGCATCTCTTTAAGCTTCTCGGCGTCAAACGGCCAAAGCTTGAATTTTTTACGGCCCCAGATAAAAGACGAATAGCAGAAGCTGGCGCTTAGGTTATTTTTTAAAGTTTTCAGCATCACTTCAAGCATAAACGGCTTCATGACAGCGTCGGCGTCGCAAAAAATTATATATTCTCCGCCGGCTAATTTAGCGCCTTTATTCCTGGCCGCGGCCGCTCCCCTGTTTTCCTGCTCGGTGTAAGATAATTTCAAGCCGAAAATTTGCTTGAATTTTTCAATCACTTTAATTATATTATCCGTTGAGCCGTCGTCAACCACGATAATTTCATAATTACCGTAAGTTTGTTTTTTAATGCCGGCTAAGCAATTAGCCAGATGTTCGGCCTGATTATAAACCGGGATAATAATGCTTATCATATTGTTATTTGTCATTGCGAGCGACCGCAGGGAGCGCGGCAATCTCACATACGTGGGATTTAACCAGAGATTGCTTCGTCGCTGCGCTTCTCGCAATGACAGTGAGAGAATGTTATTGCTTTATATATTTTTTTAATCTGTTTTTCCCAATTAAATTCTTTGATCGCTCGCTCTCTCCCCTGCTCGCCTAATTTTTTTCGCAGTCCGGGATCCCGGGCTAATTTAATGATAGCCGAAGCGATTTGCTCCGTATCTTCGGGATCAACTAAGAGGCCGTTTAAGCCGGCTATTACGGCGTCGCCGACTCCGCCGCTTTTGCCGGCTATTACCGGCTTGCCGGCCAGATTAGCTTCCAGATAAACTAGGCCAAAGCCCTCAAAATCGCCGTTAATATTTCGGCTAGGCATAATAAAGATGTCGCTGGCATTATACCAATTATCGCGCTCCTTGTCCGTAGCTTGATTTATTATTATAACTTGTTTTTCCAATCCCAAATTTGAAATTTGAAATTTTAAATTTTTTAATTCGGCTCCGCCGCCTAAAATAATATAAATTAAATTCGGCGCTTGTCTTAGCGCTTCCGGCAGAGCTTCTATGACTTTATCAAAACCTTTGCGTTTTACCAGCCTGCCGACCGATAATAAAATTATTTTATCGGTTAAATTATATTGTTTTTTTAAAGCAGAAATTTTTTCCGGCGCCGCCGGCCGCGCCGGCTCAATCGCCGGGTTAACGACGGCTATTTTATCCGCGCTTAACGGGAAAAATTGTTTGGTTAAATTCGCCGTGTAGCCGTTTAAGCAAATTATTTTATGGGTATTAGATAAAATTTTTTTAGCCAGCCATTTTTTTCTGGGTTTCTTCAAGGCGTAAGTTAAATCCATGCCGTGTAAAAATACCGAATATTTTATTTTAAAAAATTTGGCGCAAATCAACGCGGCCGCGCCTAAGGGCAAAATTTGGCCGACTAAAATATGCTCGATTTTTTCTTGTTTTATTTCCCGCCGCAAAGCGAAATAAGCCGGCAGCCATTTTAACAGCGGCAGTTTATTATTAATCAAGCGCCCATCCTTGTTATCAAGCACGGAAATTTCGTCCGGCTTGGGCTTGCCCTCCGACTTGTCCGCCAAAGCTTTAGCGTCGGTGGAAGCTTTAGCGAAGGAGGGCCAGTATTTTACCAGATTACCGTAATAATTGGCCACGCCGCCATGAAACGGCGGATATTCTAATGTAAATAATAGAGTTTTCATTTTAGATTGCCTGGACGTCCGACGTCCCCGGGACGTCGGACGTCTTTATGATTTTTTACTGAAAGATTGATAAATGCTTATCACGTCTTCCTTTTTAAAGCCTTTAAAGATATATAAAGCGATAAAGTAGCTTAAGCCGGCTAAGATAACGGTTAAAATAAGATTGACTTGATTTTTTAAATAATAGCCGACCGCGCCCATGACCGCTACGGCCAAAAGCGACTTTACTGATATGGCGATTATTTTTTTATAATCATATTTAGTGATTCGCGGAACTATCCACATGCTCAAAATAAACATCAGTAAATTAGTCAGCAAGGCGGTTAAACTGGCGCCGGCCGCCTCTAAGCGGGGTATTAAAATTAAATTTAAAATAACGCTCGCCGTTAAGACAATGCCCATATTGATAGTATTGGTTTTTTGCCGGTCGCAGGCGTTTAAAAGCGATCCGGCCGGAAAGTTTAAAAACATAAAAACGACCGCGCCCATGGTAATTTGCAATGGTAAAATCGCGTCGTTAAAGCCGCTTTTAAAAATTATCATTATTTTATCGGCTAAAATTATTCCGCCGACGGAAACCGGCAAAGAAATGATTATTAAATAATTCATGGCGCGCTCAAAAGTAATGGCCAGCTGTTCGCGGTTATTATGCCAATAATGGCTTAAGGCGGGGAAAAGCGAAGCCACGAAAGCCATGGGCAGAAACTGTAAAGCGAAAATAATTTTAAAAGGAATTTGGTAGATGCCTACTTGATGGTCGCCCGAGAGAAGCGAGAGCATGACCGAATCAAGATACATGTAAAGCCGCTGGAAAATAGCGTAAACCGCGAAAGGCAGGGAAATCATTAAGATGCTTTTAATTAAAATTTTATCCGGCCGCCAATTAATTTTAAGCTTCCATCTGGTTTTTAAAATATAAAATGAAAAAATTAAATTATACAGGCTGGCTAAAACCAAGGACATCATCAGCCAGACAAGCCCCAGATTGAATTTTAAGACGGTTAAAATTACGGCCAGAACGATTAGCTGGAAGATAACCGAAGAGATGCTTTCGTATTTTAAGTTATGGAAACCGCGGCTAACCGCGAAAAAGGTTAAAGTAAAAGAATCTAGGGCCATGCAAAACATGGAAAGATAAACCAGCTGGCGGGTTATCTCGGGATAAGCCGAAAAATTTATTAGGCTGAAAGCCGCCAGCATAGCTAGTAGAGCCAAAGGCAGCTTAATTAAAAAAACCGAGCTGAAGAATTTCTCGGCATTGTCCGGGCGCTTGGCCACTTCGCGCGTCAGGACGCTGGATTGGCCGATATCAATAAAAATTCCGAAGATGGAAGTGAAAGAAATGGCAAAGTAATATTTGCCTAAATCGGCCGGGCCGATGGCGCGGGCGATTAAAACAAAATAAGTGAAAGAAATTATTTTTTGCAGTATTAAAGCCAAGGTGAAGTAAGACGTATTCTTGGCGATATTAGTAATTTTTTCGGCCATAAAATATGTTAATATTATAGCTTATTTTTAATAAAAATAAAACCCCGTTTTTTAAACAAGGTTTTATTGTATATTTGATATTTGTATATTATAAATTCTGGATTCCCGCCTACGCGGGAATGACATGCCTTAACGTTTAGCCCATTGCGGAGCGCGCCTGGCTTTCTTTAGGCCCGGTTTCTTTCTTTCTTTCTTGCGCGCGTCGCGCATAATCCAGCCTTTTACCTTAAACGATGCCCTTAATTCCGGATTGATCGCGAGTAGGGCGCGGGCGATGCCGTGCCGTACGGCTTCGGCTTGGCCTTTTTTACCGCCGCCGGCGAGATTAACCGATATGTTAAAATCTTTAGCCAAACCGGCTAATTTCAGGGGCTGGCTGATAATTAAAAATAATTCTTCTTCCGGGAAATATTTTTTAGCCTCAACGCCGTTAATAACAAATAAACCCTCGCTACCTTTATAGACTCTAACCCGGGCGGTTGAAGTTTTTCGGCGGCCTAAACCGACCGTATATCTGCCTTTAAATTTTATAGCTTCTGTTTCGGTCATATTAATTTATAATTAATCTTTTTAGCATATTTACTCTATGCTTGGTCGGCGGCAGCATGTCTCTAACCGCCCTTTTTAAAATGTCGGCCGGCTTCAAGTCGGCTATTTTTTTGGTTTTTAAGCCGCCCGGATAACCGGAATATTTATAATATTTTTTTTGTTCAATCTTTTTGCCGCTGAATTTAAGCTTGGCTATGTTTATAACCTGAACTATGCCGCCCATATCTAAATGAGGCAGATATTCGGCCTTATTTTTACCGCGCAAGATTAAGGCTATTTCCGTAGCCAATCGGCCGGCCGCTTTGCCTTCAGCGTCAATTTTATAAATTTTTCTTTCCATATTATTTAATGCAGTATATTTTTTTAAATATTTTTTTAAACCAATTCAATTTGCACCATCTCCGCGCTATCGCCGGCTCTTTTGCCCAGCTTAATGATCCTTAAATAACCGCCTTGTCTGCCTTTGTATTTAACCGCTAAAATTTCCATGGCTTTTTTTACGGCCATCGGCTGGGGCAATAATCTGATTAATTCCCGGCGGCTGGCCAAATCGCCCTTGATTGACGCGGTAATGATTTTTTCCAAAAGCGGTTTTACCGTTTTGGCTTTAGCCTCGGTAGTCTTAACTTTTTCATAAATAATAATGCTGGACGCTAAATTTTTCAGCATCGCAACCCTGGGCGCTTTGGTTCTGTCTAGTTTTTTCCCTTTTACTCTATGTCTCATATAAAAATATTATTTAACTTTTTTTCGGCCGGCCGCGTTTTTTAGTTTTTTTGTCTTCGCCGGCTTCTTCCGGTATTCCTTCTTTCTTTTCCGCTTCTTTAGTTTCCGCGGCTTCAGTTTTTATTTCTTCGGCCTCTTCTTTAACGGTTTTTCCGATTAAAGCGTTAAATTGATTTATTAAAATATCCACGGATTTATTAAAGGCGTCTTCCGGAGTTATCGTGCCGTCGGTGGTTAAATCCAAAATCAGTTTATCCCAGTTGGTCATTTTGCCGATGCGGACGTTTTCAATGTTGACGCCGACCGACATTACCGGAGAAAAAATAGAATCCATTTCAATGTAGCCGATTTCATTTTTAGCGCTTTCACGGCTTTCAACCGTTATATAACCCGACCCTCGAGAAACGGAAATTTCCATGCTTAGGCTCCCTGCCATATCGGTAACATGGCCTAAAACCAAGTCAGGATTGGCTATTTCCACCAAGCTGTTCTTTTTTATATCAGAAGCTTTAACTTCTTTCTCGCCGCGGGCATCAAGCTCAAGCTTCACAACCTCGTCAGTGAAAACTTTTAAGCGCAGTTTCTTTAAATTCAAAATAAGCTCTAAAACATCTTCTTTAACATGGGGTAAAGACATAAATTCATGGTCAGCGCCTTTAATTTTTACGCCGATAGGGGCGGCTCCGGGCAAAGAAGACAATAATACCCTTCTTAAAGCATTGCCGATAGTAGCGCCATAGCCCGGGTAGCATGGCTCAATGATAATTTGCTTGTTGTTCGCGCTTGAACCTTTAACAAATTCTATTTTTTGCGGCAAAGCTATTTTTTCCATATAATTCTTGTTTATTTATAATAATTGTTTGTAAATTCGCGGGTTATTTAGAATAGAACTCAACGATCATCTGGCTGTTGATTTTTGATTCAAAATCTTCTTTAGCCGGCTGATGCAAAACTTTGGCGCTTAAATCTTTAATCTCAAGATTAAGCCAGCTCGGGGTTTCTATTTTTTTAAGTTTTTCCGATAAATTAGCGAAGTGCTTATTTTTTCGGCTTGACTGCCTAACCTTTATAATATCGCCGGTTTTGACGTTAAATGACGGAATATTAACTTTTTTATCATTAACTCGGAAATGGCCGTGGTTGGCTAGAACTCTGGCCTGGGCCCTTGACGGGGCGAAGCCTAAGCGGTAAATAACATTATCAAGCCTGGTTTCCAATATTTTCATTAAATTTTCGCCAGCCTCGCCTTTTTGCTTAATGGCCCTTAAAAAACTTAATTTGAATTGTTTTTCCATCAAATTATAAATTCTTTTGGCTTTCTGTTTTTCTCGTAACTGCATGTTGTAGCCGCTCTGTCTGGCTCGGCCTTTCGGGCCATGCAGGCCCGGCGGATAGTTTCTTTTAACTATCGCGCATTTAGCCGTAAAGCATCTCTCCCCTTTTAGCATTAATTTATCCCCTTCTCGGCGGCATAATTTGCATTTTGGTCCTAGATATTTTGACATAATTATTTATTTTAGACTCTTCTTGGTTTTTTAGGCCGGCAACCGTTATGCGGTATAGGCGTAATATCTTTAATTGAAGTTATAATCAAGCCATTGGCGTTTAAAGCTCTGATAGCCGATTCGCGGCCCGTGCCCACGCCTTTTACTATGACGTTTACTTCGGTTAAGCCGAATTCTTTGGCTCTTTCCACCGCGATCCTGGTAATTATCTGGGCGGCGTAAGGAGTGGATTTTTTCGGCCCTTTAAAACCGGCCATGCCGGCCGAAGCCCAGGAAATCACGTTGCCGCTTAAATCGGTTAAAGCCACGATGGTGTTATTGTAAGTCGCCTTAACATGGGCGACGCCGACCGGAACTTTTTTGTCTACTTTCTTTTTGCGCCCTTTTTTCTTAAGGACTTTTCTGTCTTCTTTGCTTTTTTCCAGTTTTTTTCTGATTTCTTCGGGCAATTCTTCAACCATATTCAAAGGATTGCCGGCTGGAGCGACCGGTTCATCCATCTCGGTTATGGATTGTATTTTTTCCTCTTCTTTTACCGGCTCCGCGGCCGGGGCAGGAACTTTTATATCTTGTTTTTTTTCTTCTGTCATATTGCTTTATCAAGCTAAAATTTAAAGGTTTATGTTTTTTGCGCCGACGGCTTTTTGCCCGAGGTCGCGGTTTTTCTGACGTTGCCGCGGACGGTTCGGTTATTGGTTTTAGTGCGCTGGCCGCGGCAGGGCAAGCCTTTGGCATGCCTGGAACCGCGGTAGCTGCCTATTTCTTTTAATCTTTTTATATTGGCGAAAACATCGCGCTTTAAGTCGCCTTCAACTTTATTATGCTTTTCAATCAAATCTCTTAATTTATTGCCCTGCTCGTCGGTTAAATTTTTAACTCTGATGCTGGGATCAATTTTAGCCAGCTTTAAAATGCCTTGGGATTTCGGTTTACCGATGCCGTAAATATAGGTTAAAGCGATTTCTATTCTTTTTTCATTCGGGATGTTTACGCCCGCGATTCTTAGAGCCATAAATTTTTGAAAATTGAAAATTGATAATTGAAAATTTTAAATTAGCCTTGCCTTTGCTTATGTTTTGGAGTTTTACAAATAACGCAAACTCGGCCGTTGCGCCTGATTATTTTACAATCCTTGCAAATTTTTTTTACGCTGCTTCTGACTTTCATATTTTATCATCAAGTAAAAATTTAATGGCCGTAGAGTTTTACTCGCTATTAAATTTTTACTTGATACGTTATATTTTTTGAAAATATTAAAAACTTTTTCTAAAAAAGTTTTTAAAGTTTTAAAAATGCGAAAATAATATTCGCATTATTTTTTATAATCTGTAAGTTATTCTGCCCTTGGTTAAATCGTAAGGGCTGATTTGAATTCTGACTTTATCTCCGGGTAAGAGCCTGATTTTATTCATTCTCATTTTGCCGGAAAGATGCGTTAAAATTTCATGGCCATTTTCCAACATGACCTTAAAGCTGGCGGCCGGCATCAATTCTACGACTTCGCCGACCATTTCAATAAAATCCTTGGAGCTGATTGTTGTGTTTTGTTCTGGCATTAATTGCGATTTTAAAACAAAAATAGGTTTGGCAAAAAATTACTCGCCTGACGCGAGATGCCAAAACCTTAATAATTTACTGTAAAATAATTATATGTTTTATTTAAGTAGTTGTCAAGAGTAAATACGGAAAAAGCCGATATTATTAAATAATTGCTATTTTTATTCTAAAATTAGCGATTTTCTGTCATTGCGAGGAGTTCCGCTAGCAGGCGGAATTTCTTAATACGCAAATGATTTTATTCTAAAATAGCTTTAATTCTTCTTACTCCGGCCGATGAGCTTTCTTCTTTTTTTATCTTAAAATTGCCTAAGCCTCCGGTTTGCTTAACATGCGGGCCGCCGCAGATTTCTTTGGAAAAATATAATTTTTCATCGCCGATCGTATAAATTCTGACTTTTTCGCCGTATTTCGCGTCAAATATTCCATGAGCGCCTTGGGCCCTAGCTTGATCAAGCGTCATTTCTTCGCAAGTTACTTTTAAATCCTGCTTAATGGCTTGGTTGACCATGGCCTCAACTTTGGCTTTTTCTTCAGCAGTCATTTTTTCCTGATGCGTAAAATCAAAGCGCAAGCGTTCGGAGGTGATATTACTGCCTTTTTGGATAACCTGGTTGCCTAAAACTTTTCTTAAAGCCGCGAGCAATAAGTGGGCGGTGGTATGATATTTAATCGTGGCTTCGCTTGAATCGGCCAACCCGCCTTTAAACATGCCGGCCGAAGCCGTGCGCGAAAGGTCTTGGTGCTGTTTTAACTCATCGGCGAAGCCGGCCTGATCAACGGTTTGGCCTTTTTCCAAAGCCAGCTCCTCGGTCATTTCAAAAGGAAAGCCGTAAGTCTGGTATAAGTTAAAGGCCTGTCGGCCGCTAATGATTTTTTCCTCGCTTAATTTAGAAAATTCTTTTAAGCCTTGTTC